>CAZPJO010000583.1:0-1500 GCA_964586895.1 uncultured Roseicyclus sp. | reverse complement strand
CATCGGCGTCGCGGGAATGGATGATCAGCGGCAGGCGGGTAAGGCGCGCCGCTTCGATATGGATGCGGAGGCTTTCGATTTGGATCGGTTTGCTTTCGGCGGTGTAGTGGTAGTCGAGGCCGGTCTCGCCGATGCCGACGAATTTGGGGTGTTGCGCCAGCGTCGTGAGTTGGTCGAGTGTCACCAGCGGTTCTTCGGCGGCGGACATGGGATGCGTGCCCCCGGCCCAGAAGACGGGCGCATGGGCGTCGGCGATGGCCTGCACCTGCGGCGCATTGCGCAGGCGGGTGCAGATGGTGACCATGCGGGTGACGCCGGCGGCCTGGGCCCGGGCGATCACGTCGGGAAGCTCGGTCGCGAGGCTGTCGAAATCGAGGTGACAATGGCTGTCGACGATATGCGGTTGGGTCATTGGAGCTCACGCTGGCCAAGGCGGGCCGCGGTGCGGTCCAGGTCGAGGAAGATATCGAAGATGAGGGCGGCGGGGTCAAGGTTGACGGCCTTGCCTTGCCGCGCGCGGGCGGTGAGCGATTGCGCGAGGTTGGCCCAGTCGCGGGCGCGGGCCGGATCGGGGGCGAGGCGGGCGAGCGTCTCGGCCTCGCCGGGGGTGATGTCGGGCGATGCCTGGCCGGTGGCGCCAAGGCGGGCGGCGCGGGACAGGGCGGTTTCCAGCAGGCTGAGGGTGAGGGCGAAGCGCGCTTCGCCCGCCTTGCCTGCGGTGGCCTCGGCGAGTTTGAGGGCAAGCGCGCGGTCCATGTTGGGAAGCGTGTCGAGAAGGCGCATGATGTCGGCGTAAAGCGCGGGCCCGCCCTGTTCACTGAGCGTGATTGCGGCCCCGACGGAGCCCTGGGCGAGATGGGCGAGGGCCGCGCCTTCGGGAGGTTCGGACCCGGCCTGGATCAGGGCGGCGGCCAGATCGGGATCGTCCAGCGCGTGGAAGCGCAGGGTGCGGCAGCGTGAGCGGATGGTGGGCAGAAGGCCCGAGGGGCGGTGCGAGATCAGGAACAGGACGGCGCCTTCGGGGGGTTCTTCGAGTTCCTTGAGGAGCGCGTTGGCGGCGGAAGGGTTCATTTCATCAGCACTGTCGACGATCACAACGCGGCGGCCGTCGCCTGCGGACATGTGGAAAAAGCCCTTGAGGCCGCGCACTTCGTCGACGGTGATCACGGTCTTGAGCTTCTTGGCATCCTTGTCATCCACCGGGCGGCGGAGCAGGAACAGGCCCGGTTCGGACAAGGCGAGCATGCGACGGGCGACGGGGTGTTCGGGGTCGATATCGAGGGTTTCGGGGGGCGGTGGCGCACCGAAAAGGCCGTCGTCTTGCGCAGGCGGTGTGGCGAGAAGGAAGCGCGCGGCGCGCCATGCGAATGTCGCCTTGCCAATGCCGCGCGGCCCGGTCAGCAGCCAGCCATGGGGCAGGCGACCCGAATTGGCGGCGGCCAGGAATTCGACCTCGGGACCCGCGTGACCGAACAGGCGCGCGGTCTCGCGCGGGTGCGG
>CAZPJO010000582.1:0-1508 GCA_964586895.1 uncultured Roseicyclus sp. | reverse complement strand
CCGCGAAGGCCGTCAATTTCGCTTTCAACGGGTTCACCCCGATGATTTCGGCGGCAATATCCATGTCGCGGATCGCCATCCATTGCCGTCCCATCGTGCCCCGCGTCAGGTTCCGCGCGACCCACGACAACACGAACACGAACAGGAAGCAGAACAGGTATTTCACCCAGGCCTCCGCGTTCGGGCCGGTCACGGGCAGGTTGATGAAGTAGAAGAAATCCCGCTCCGGCGCGCTGATCTGACCGGAGGCGGAGTAATTGTAGAACCACGGCACCTTGTTGAAGAGCCACACCAAAAAGAACTGCGCCGCAAGCGTCGCCACGGCCAGATAGAACCCCTTGATCCGCAGGCTCGGCAAACCGAACGCCACGCCCACCAGCGCTGTCATGAACCCCGACAGAAGCGTGATGGAGATCATGTCGAGCCCCGGAAACGCTGTCATCAGCTTGTAGGACGTGTACGCCCCCACCGCCATGAACCCGCCGGTCCCAAGGCTCACCTGCCCGCAATACCCCGTCAAAATGTTCAACCCGATCGCCGCAATCGCATAGATCAGGAACGGGATCAAAAGCGAATTCGCCCAATAATCATTGATCAGGAACGGAATAACCACCGCGCCCACCAGCAGCACGATATAATACCGATACCGGTCGAAGCGGATCGGAAAGGTCTGGTTGTCTTCGGCGTAGGTGGTCGAGAAATCGCCTGCTTCACGGTAGAACATCTTACACGCTCCCCATTATCATCTTGTTTGTCAGGCTCATGGCATGTCCTTCCATTCCGGCGGCGCACTGCGCCCCGTGAGAAGCCCGAAGGCCCAGAACATCGCCAACCCGTGCAGTAGAATGACACCCAACAGCAGCGGCGCGAATTCCGGATCGCCGTCCCCGGATGCGACAGGCCAAATCAGGGCCGCCAGCACGACGAGTACAATCGGCACCGCGTATTTCAGGCGTCGCGCGTCTTTGGAAAAGACCATCGACGGAAGGCCGAACCCCGCCGCCAAGACACCCAACGCCAGCAAAAGCTCCGCCAGGCCAGGCGTCGGGCCCGACCCGCCCGTCGTGCTTCCCCAATTGGCAACCATCAGAAAGGGCATAAAAATCGCGACAGTCACAATCGCAACCCCGCAAAACCCGGCCACCACGAACAGCAGCAGCCGGACGATGAACGGTTTCGATTTGTCTTGCGCCATATCCCTCAAACCCGCTCAATGATCTTCTCCCCGAACAGGCCCTGCGGGCGGAACACCAGAAACAGCAGCGCGAGCACATAGGCGAACCAGTTTTCCGTGGCGCCTCCGATCATGGGACCGATGGCAAACTCGAACAGCTTTTCGCCCACGCCGATCATCAATCCGCCAATGATCGCACCGGGAATGCTGGTGAAGCCCCCGATCAACAACACCGGCAAGGCCTTCAGCGCAATCAGCGACAGCGAAAACTGCACGCCGGATTTTGCCCCCCACATGATGCCAGCGACAAGCGCGACAAAGCCCGCAATCGACC
>CAZPJO010000581.1:0-1525 GCA_964586895.1 uncultured Roseicyclus sp. | reverse complement strand
GCACAGCTGAATCCGTGGTGTTGACGTGCTGCCCCCCGGCCCCGGACGCACGCATCGTGTCGATGCGGATGTCGGTTGCGGGGATGTCGATATCGACCTCTTCTGCCTCGGGCAGGACCGCGACCGTGGCCGCCGACGTATGGATGCGCCCGCCCGATTCCGTCTCGGGCACGCGTTGCACCCGGTGCACACCGGATTCGAATTTCAGCCGTGCAAAGACATTCTCGCCCTCGATCCGGGCGGTGACCTCCTTGATGCCACCCAGTTCGGTCTCGGCCAAGTCGATGATCTCGACCCGCCATCCGCGCGTCTCGGCATAACGCGTGTACATCCGCAAAAGATCGCCCGCAAAAAGCGCCGCCTCATCCCCGCCGGTGCCCGGACGGATCTCGATCATCGCGGGTTTTGCGTCGGCGGCATCCTTGGGCAGAAGCGCGATTTGCAGGCTTTGCTCGGCGGCCGGGATCGCCTCTCGCAGGGCGGGCAATTCCTCTTCGGCAAGCGGTGCCATGTCCGGATCGTCCAGCATCCCCTCCGCCTCGGTCAGGTCTGCCAGCAATTGCTCATAGGCCGCGATCTCGGCCACGACCGGCTTCAACTCGGCGTATTCGCGGCTGATCTGTGCGATATCGCCGGGGTCGAGCCCGCCGTTCAGCTGCGCTTCGAGGTATTCGAACCGGTCGGTGATCTGGCGAAGACGGTCGCGTGGCAACATGGGGCGGGCTTTCTGCGAGGGCGAAAAACATCAACGGCGCGCGAAAGGCCCGCTAATCGCCGTCGCTGAACACCGTGGCGCCGCGTGCGGCCTGCGACCAGGCCTGCGCGCGCCGCGTGTTCACGCCCAGATCGGACGTGCCGTAAATCGCACGTGCAAAGATATCGAGCTGCGTGCCACCGTCCTGCGCGGTCCACCGCAGGCTGAGCACATCGGGAAACCCCATAAGCCGCGAGCGCACCACATAGGTCACATGCCCCTGCTCAGTGGATCCGGCCAACACCTGCGCCCCATCGGCTGCCGCTGCCGCCGCGATGCGGGTCGCGACATCCTCAGGGCTGGCCTGAATGAAATGCCCGGTGGATCCGACCATCAGGGCAAAGTTCGGGCTGGCCGGTGGCGTGACCTCGGCCGGGTCGACATGCAACGCCGCCGCGTCCAGAGGCGCAGACCGGAAATAGACCGCCGCCGCCACAACGGCGACAACAACCAAAGCGATGAGAACAAGCAAGATCCGCATGCCCCCCAGATGCTCCGTCACAGGCGCAAGGTCAAGTCTGCGTGCTGCTGCTTGCATCCTTTGTCCAATAGGTAAACTATCCGCGAAACAATCGGATGGGCGCATGCCACGCAAAATCATTATCGACACCGACCCCGGTCAGGATGACGCCGTGGCGATCCTTCTGGCGTTGGCTTCCCCCGAGGTGGAGGTGCTTGGCGCGGTTGCCGTCGCGGGCAATGTGCCGCTTGATCTGACCACACGGAATATCTGCATCATCTGCGAATTGGCCGGGCGGCCCGACATACCCG
>CAZPJO010000580.1:0-1535 GCA_964586895.1 uncultured Roseicyclus sp. | reverse complement strand
CCGTCAATGTCATAGCCCAACGTCGCACGTTGTTCTTCGATTGAACGGTAGTGTGCGATCATGTCTTTGGGAGAAGTACAAAGTCGCGTTAACGCGTTGGTCGAAAATCCAAAAGTTGCCAATCGGTCGATTGCGCCTTTTTGCGTTTCTGCTAAGGGCTCGGACAAAGCGCCCCATGCATAGGCAAAAAACTTCAGCGGACGTTGTTTCGTAATCTTGCTGTCGAGTTGTCGCAACGACCCCGCCGCGGCGTTGCGTGGATTGGCAAACGTCTTTCCACCGTTTTCGATTTGGCGCTGGTTCAAAGCGTCAAAGTCCGCGTGGCTCATATACACTTCGCCACGGACCTCCAAAATTTCCGGCGCACCGGTAATTTTTTGCGGAACGTCGGAAATAGTTCGTGCGTTGGCCGTTACATTCTCGCCAACCTGGCCATCACCGCGCGTCGAGGCTTGGACGAGTTCACCGTTTTCGTAACGTAGCGACAATGACAAACCATCGATTTTGGGTTCCGCCGTGTACTTCAGAGGGGACTTGTCGTCGAGGCCAAGGTACTTTCGAATCGAACGGTCAAATTCTTCGACGTCTTCGTCATCAAACGCATTGCCAAGAGATAGCATTCGAACTTCATGGGTGACTTTGGCAAAGCCTTCTGCGGGGGCTGCACCCACTTGATCAGATGGGCTGTGGTCCAACTTAAGATCAGGAAAACGGGCTTCGATCGCTGCATTCCTGCGCTTCAAAGCATCGTATTGCGCATCAGTTATCTCAGGTGAATCGTCGCGGTGATACGCCACGTTTGCGTTCGTCAATTTCGATGAGAGTTCTTGTAATTCGACAAGGGCGTCTTCCCTTGTCAGCGCATCGACAGTTTTGTCCATGAATCCGCACCCCGCTTTGACGAATGCAAAACAAATACGCTGCGGTCATGGCCCGGTCCAGAGGTGGGATCACGAACAAGTTCCGCCACACAGAAAAATGCCGCTCGGATGAGCGGCATTATCGTTGGCAAAACCCGAAATCGTCAGTGGGTGTTCAAGCACCGACCGCCAATTGTGTCCCATCCATGATCGAAGGTTCTGGATCACGCAAAACATAGCCGCGCCCCCAAACCGTTTCGATGTAATTTTCGCCACCAGTCGCGTTGCTCAACTTCTTGCGAAGTTTGCAAATAAACACATCGATAATCTTCAACTCGGGTTCGTCCATCCCACCATACAGGTGGTTTAGAAACATTTCCTTGGTAAGCGTCGTCCCCTTACGCAACGAAAGCAGTTCCAGCATCTGATATTCTTTGCCGGTCAGATGCACTGGCTTGCTATCGACCGAAACAGTCTTCGCATCCAGATTGACGGAAATCTGCCCGGTGTTGATAACGGACTGAGAATGCCCTTTGGAGCGTCGGATGATTGCGTGAATTCGCGCAACCAGCTCCTCACGATGGAACGGTTTTGTCAAATAATCATCCGCACCAAAACCGAACCCTTTCAGTTTGTTTTCAGTATCATCCGCACCGGACAAGATGAGGATTGGTG
>CAZPJO010000579.1:0-1538 GCA_964586895.1 uncultured Roseicyclus sp. | reverse complement strand
TTCGGCGAATTGCGCGTGACCACCACAATCGGCTTCGGCTCGCTCTGGCTCGCCCCGCGCCTGCCCGCGCTTTACGAGAAATATCCCGATCTCAAGATCGACCTGATGCTGGAGGAAAAGGTCCTCGACCTGCCCATGCGCGAGGCCGACGTCGCCATCCGCATGAAGGAACCCAGTCAGGCCGACCTGATCCGCCGCCGCCTCATGACGATCAACATGCGGCTTTATGCATCGCAATCGTATCTGGCAAAGAACGGCACGCTCGAACGCCTCGAAGATCTGTCCAACCATCGCCTGATCTCGCAAAACGCCTCCGCCGCGCAGGTCAGTTCCGGCGCCGTGCTGGTGCGCGAACTGCTGAGCTATGATGTCGGCTCAACCCTGTCGGTGAACAATTACTTCGGCGTCCTGCAAGCCGTGATCCACGATCTGGGCATCGGCGTGTTGCCCGATTACCTGACGCAGGATTTCCCCGAGATGGTCCGCGTTCTACCAGAGGTAGAATCGGCGGAAGTGCCCGTGTTCCTCGCCTATCCCGAGGAATTGCGCCAATCGCGCCGCATCGAAGTGTTCCGCGATTTCGTCATGGAAGAGGTCATCGCCTACCGCCGCAGGCAGCGCGAGGCCGAGGCCGACCCAACCCCGTAAGCCGCAACATGGATGTGTGCTATGCGCCACAGACATATCGGCAATGCGCCGTTTATCCCCATTTTGCCTTGATCGAATGCGTTCTGCCTCTTACTTCATCAAGTGTCAGAGACAAGCGCTCTGACACCTCCCTGTTGGACTTCGGCCGAGATTCGTCTCGGCCTTTTTTTTGGCCAAACGTGGCATTTCACACCGCAACCTGCGATAGACGTCCATGGTTTCCAAAATAGAAACAAACCCCGACTTTGCCGATTGGGCCGCCCTCGAAACGCTTCTGCGCGCCGCCTATGCGCCGATGGAAGGCCGCATTGATCCGCCGTCTTTCCTTGTCACCATGACCCGTCGCGACATCGCTGAAAAAGCCAGGGCCGAAGATCTGTTCCTCGCCCGGGACGGCACGCGCCCCGTTGCCTGCGGCTTCGGCACGGCGCAGGGGCGCCATTACGAAATCGGCAAGGTCGCCGTTGCCGCCACGCACCGCAAAGGCGGTCTGGCCCGCGCCATGATGGACGCCGCGGCCACCCGCGCGCGTCACTTGAACCTCGAAGGTCTGCAACTCTACGCACGGGTCGAACTCGTCGAAAATCACGCCGTCTACAAGGCGCTTGGCTTCGTGGAACACGGGCCCTTCACCCATCCCGGGTTCGACCGCCCCACCGCCCTGATCTTTCGTCGCGCGCTCTGAGGCTTTCCCCCACCGCGCGGTCGGCTTATAGACCGCCGCAACCGGGGGACCTGCACTCATGACCGAACCAACCATCACGCCAGACATCATCGCCGCCCACGGCTTCACCGATGACGAATGGGCCGAGGTAAACACCATCCTGGGGCGCGCGCCGAATTTCACCGAGATGGGCATTTTCTCGGCCATGTGGAACGAGCATTGCTCT
>CAZPJO010000578.1:0-1540 GCA_964586895.1 uncultured Roseicyclus sp. | reverse complement strand
GCGGACGTGTGGCGGAAGAGCTGGTGTTCGGCAAAGAGAACATCACCTCTGGCGCGGCATCGGACATCCAGCAAGTGACGCGTATCGCGCGGGCCATGGTCACGCAGTTCGGTTATGCGGAAGAGCTTGGGTTCGTGGACTACGCCAACGAACAGCAGTCGCATCTTGGGTCGTATGGTGGCGGCACGAGCCATTCTGCGGCGACGCAGAAGATCATCGACGACAAGGTGAAGGAATTGGTCGACACAGGCTACGAGACGGCGAAGCGGGTTCTTACGGAAAAGCGCGACGATCTTGAACGCCTGGCGCAGGGCTTGCTGGAATATGAGACGTTGACCGGCAAGGAAATCGGCAAGGTCATCGCTGGCGAAGCGCTTAACCGGGGCGATGACGATGACGAGGCCCCGACCTCGGGCGGGACACCCTCGATCACCGCGATCCCGAAGTTGCCGCCGAAGTCGAAACCTTCAGGCGATATGGAGCCGGAACCGACGGCCTGATCTGGTCGGAGACAGAGCATGAAAAAGCCCCGGCCAATGGACCGGGGCTTTTTGTTGGTTCGGGCGAAGTTTCAGCCCATGAATTTCTTCTGCATGTCCTTCATTTGGCCGTCCAGATCGGCCCACATCTTTTGAACATTGCTCTGCATTTCCTTGGCGGCGTCCATGTTGGCTTTGCCAAGCTCTTCCATCTGAGCTTCGACCTGCTTTCGCTGATCGTTGAGGGTATCCATCTGCTTGGCCATCTCGGCCTGGCTTTGGGCGCCCGCCTCCATCATCTTGGATTGCATCTTGCCCATCTCGGCGGTCCACGCCTCCATCTGAGCCTTGGCTTGAGCCATGAATTCTTTCGGATCGGTCATGTGTGTTCTCCGTGGTTACACGGGAACCCTATCACGAATTTCGCGCCCGTCACGGGGCGCGACGCCGCGCCGGCGCGGTGTCAGGCGACGGCCAGTAACATAACCCCGGCACTCATCCCCATGGCAAGACCGGTGAGGATCATCAGGCTGATTGCATTGATTTGCATCTTCATTCCCCATTGCTGCGATACACGTACATTTAACGATCGCTCCAGTTAAGAAACGGTGTATTTGTCGGTCCGGTTCCCCGCAGGCCGGAAATTTTCCTTTCGGAAACGCTTGGCGGCGCCATGACGGGTTGCCCTGCGAAAATGTCGGAATTGGCCCTGTTAGGCGGGTGCCTGCCCGTTATAGGCGAGTAGAGAGACCGATTTTCGCGAGGGAGACGCGCGCCATGGGCTACAAATCCGACATTGAAATCGCCCGCGAGGCGGAAAAGAAACCGATACAAGACATTGGTGGGAAGATCGGCATCGGGTCGGATGATCTGCTGCCCTATGGCCACGACAAGGCTAAGGTGTCGCAAGAGTTCATCAATTCGGTTCAGGACCGCCAAAACGGCAAGCTGATCCTTGTGACGGCGATCAATCCGACACCTGCGGGTGAGGGCAAGACCACGACGACGGTGGGCCTGGGCGATGGCCTGAACCGTATTGGCAAGAACGCGATGATCTGCAT
>CAZPJO010000577.1:0-1541 GCA_964586895.1 uncultured Roseicyclus sp. | reverse complement strand
TTTGCACGATCCTCGGCGGCATGGTCACGTTGATCGGAACGCCGCCCAACATCATCATCGCGACGATCCGCGAAGACAGCCTTGGCGCGCCGTTCAAGATGTTCGACTTCGCCCCGGTCGGCGGGGTGGCGGCGGCGGCGGGGCTTGTGTTTGTGGCGCTGGTGGGATGGCGGTTGATCCCGACGCGCGATTCCGGCGTGGGCGATCAATTGAGCAAGCTGGAGCCCTATATCGCCGAGCTGCGCCTGCCCGAGGGCAGCAAACTGGCCGAGACGCGGCTGCGCGATCTGGAGGGCGCGGCGGCGGAGGCCGATGTGGCGCTTCTGGGCATCTTGCGCGACGGCAAGCGACGCTTTGGCACCGGGCGCAACCTGATGCTGCGCGAAGGCGATGTGCTGGTGCTGGAGGCCGCGCCGGACGCCTTGGACGAATTCCGCGTGGGCCAGTCGCTTGAACCTGCGGGCGGTGCGGGGGCGAAGGACGGCCAGACGACGGTGACCGGCGACGGCGTGAGCTTTGTGGAGATGGTCGTGCAGGGCGACAGCCGCATCGCGGGCAAGACGGCGGAGGCCGTGGGCCTGAACTGGCGGCAAAACACGACGCTGATGGGGATCGCACGCAAGGGCACGCGGATCACCAAACGCCTGCGCAAGACCATCGTGGAGCCGGGCGATATCCTTCTGCTGCTGGCGCCGTCGGACCGGGCGGAGGATGTGGTGAGCTGGCTTGGCGGGCTGCCATTGGCCGACCGGGGCCTGACCGTGACGAACGACACCAAGACCTGGGCCGCGATCGGTCTGTTTGCGGCGGCGGTGGCACTGGCGTCGTTTGGGTTGATCTACCTGCCGATTGCGCTGGGGATCGTGGCGGTGGGCTATGTCCTGTTGAAGATCCTGCCACTGAGCGAGATCTACGACCATATCGAATGGCCGGTTGTGGTGCTCTTGGGATCGATGATCCCGCTCGGCGCGGCGTTGGAGACAAGCGGCGGCACGGAATTGATCGCGGGCGCGCTTGTGGGCCTGACGGAGGGGCTGCCGGCCTGGGCGATCCTGACGGTTTTGATGGTTGTGACGATGACGATGTCGGATGTGCTTAACAACACGGCGACGGCGATTGTCGCGGCCCCCGTGGGCATCACCATGGCGCAGACGCTTGGCGTGTCGCCCGACCCGTTCCTGATGGCGGTGGCGGTGGCGGCATCGGCGGCCTTCCTGACGCCGATCGGGCACAAGAACAATACGCTGATCCTTGGGCCCGGGGGGTACCGGTTTGGCGATTACTGGCGCATGGGCCTGCCGTTGGAGGTGCTGGTGATCGCGGTGTCGATCCCGACGATCCTGGTGGTCTGGCCACTCTGAGCGGAGGGCTGCCCTCGGCCTGGCATCCTCGCGCGTGCTGGCTTCCACTGGTTCCAAATACCTAAAGAAAAACAGATTGATTTGAGACGCCGGTTTGATCCGGCACGCGCTTGGGCCAGCGGCAAGGGCTGGTAAAAACTACGATGCCTTCGGCGAAGGTATTTTTGACCAATGGAAGAC
>CAZPJO010000576.1:1277-1545 GCA_964586895.1 uncultured Roseicyclus sp. | reverse complement strand
GATACGTTCCGTCCGCCATGGTATCACAAGAACATCATGTCCGAGATGATGGGCAACATTTACGGGCAATACGATGCCAAGCCGCAGGGCTTTGTTCCGGGCGGGGTAAGCTTGCACAACATGATGCTGCCCCACGGCCCCGATCGCGACGCGTTCGAGGGCGCGTCCAATGCCGAGTTGACGGCGCAGAAGCTCGACAACACCATGTCGTTCATGTTCGAGACGCGCTTTCCCCAACACCTGACGCCATTCGCGGCGAATGACGCGC
>CAZPJO010000576.1:0-1267 GCA_964586895.1 uncultured Roseicyclus sp. | reverse complement strand
ATTACATCGACTGCTGGGATAGTCTCGAAAAGAAATTCGACGGGACCCCAGGCAAGAAATGACCTCGACCGCGTGGATCCTGATCGGCGTTGCGACGGCCGTTTCGATTGCATTTCCGGTGGCGCTTGTGGCCATTGCGAAAGTGTTGGGTGGCGGGCGGTCCGACAAGCCGACCGGCGACAAGGGGGAGCACTAGGCCATGCCTTTGACCCTCTACACCTACTGGCGGTCCACGACCGCTTACCGTGTGCGGGCTGCCCTAAACCTCAAGGGCGTCGCCTATGAGCAAGTGTCGGTTAACCTTCTTGAGGGCGAGCAGCGCGGCGAGGCCTACCGCGCCATCAATCCTGGCTCCGGCGTGCCGACGCTGGTCCTCGGGGATGGGACATCCCTGACCCAGAGCCTTGCGATCATCGACTACCTCGATGCGACCTATCCCGATCCGCCCATGCTGTCCGGCGATCCTGCGCACCGCGCGCGTCAACTGGCTGCCGCCCTGGTCGTGGCTACGGATATTCACCCGGTGAACAATCTTCGCGTGCTTGCTCAGTTGGAGGCCCGCTTCGGGGCGTCAGCCGATGCGAAACGCGATTGGATGCATCATTGGATGGCGGAAGGATTCGCGACGCTGGAGGCGATGCTGCCCGACCGCGACGGCTTTGCGTTCGGTGACGGGCCCGATCTTGCGGACCTGTGCATCGTTGCGCAATGCGTGAACGCCCATCGGTGGGGCGTGTCGCTTGTGCCGTATCCCAAGGTTGCGCGCGTCCAAGCTGCCTGCCTCGAACTCCCCGCGATCGTCGCGGCCGCGCCCGAAAACCAACCCGACGCCACCTCCTGAGCCCCTTCTAACCGCCCAAGTGAAAGCGCCCATGTCCGACCTGATCCGATCCTGGCTGCCCTCGGCCAACACTTCTGAGACTGACTTCCCGGTCAACAATTTGCCCTATGGCGTTTTCTCCGTCGATGACGGCGACTTGCGCTGTGGCATTGCCTTCGGGGACCGGATCATTGATGCAACCGGCCTCGAAGCAGCCGGGCATTTGCGGGCCGACCCCGACGCAGACGTGCTCGACGCCCCCTATTGGAACGATTTCATGGAACTGGGGCCCGCGGCCTGGGCCAACTACCGCACCGCCTTGACCGCGATGGTGGTCGAAGGCGCCAGTGGCGAAGCGCAGGATGCGATCACGACCTTTTCCGTGCCGATGACCGACGCCACCTTGCATTTGCCGTTCCGCGTATCCGAATTCACCGATTTCTACGC
>CAZPJO010000575.1:0-1547 GCA_964586895.1 uncultured Roseicyclus sp. | reverse complement strand
ATGGTGGCCTTGTCCAATTGCTTGAGCAGCGTCCCGCGCCACCCGGGTTTGCGCAGCTCGCGCCCCATGAACATGTTGTCGGCGATGGAAAGCGCGGGGCTGACGGCGAGGGTCTGATAGACCGTCTCGATACCTGCGTGGCGCGCATCATTAGGCGAGGTGAAGTGCACCTTTTTGCCTTCCAACTCGACCTCGCCCTGATCGGGCACGACCGCCCCGGAGAGCGCCTTGATCAGGGTGGATTTGCCGGCCCCGTTGTCGCCGATCACTGCGAGGATTTCACCGGGGTAGAGGTCAAAGTCACAATTATCGAGCGCCACGACCCTTCCATAGCGTTTGGTCAGGTTCCGGCCTTTCAGGATGGGTTCCATTATGCAGCCACCTTTCTGATCCACTGGTCGATGCCGACGGCCAGGATGATGAGCGTGCCGATCAACATGAATGTCCATTGCGGGTTCACCCCGGCCATCCCGAGGCCAAGCATGAAGACCCCCACGATAAGCGCGCCGAAGAACGCGCCCCAGATCGAGCCACGCCCCCCGAACAGGGATATGCCGCCGATCACCACCGCAGTGATGGATTCGATATTGCCTTCGATGCCCGTCGAGGCACTTGGCGAGACAGAGGCGAAGCGGCCGATGAGCGACCACCCCGCAATTGCCGCGATCAGCCCCGCAAGCATATAGACCGACATCAACGTGCGCTTGACGTTGACGCCGGCCAATTCGGCGGCTTCGGGGTCATCGCCAACGGCATAGACATGACGCCCCCACGCGGTGGACCGCAGCATGTAGGCCAGCACGAACGTCAGGATGATGAGCGTCAGCACGCCGTAGGTGATCTTGGTTTGCCAGATGAGGTCGAGAACAAACTGATCGGTGTCGTTGGGCCGCATGCGCTCATAAACGTTGCCGCGCAGGCCATCGATCCACAGGACCAGTTGTTCGTTGGGCTTGAGCCCGAGCCATTGCAACATCGGCGCGTCTTCGCGGATGTCGCGGGCGCGAATGGTCTCATTCCGGGAATAAATGTAATTGGCGGCCAGAACGATCTGCCAAACGCCCAGGGTCGCGATGAAGGGCGGGATCTTGATCCGCGTCACAAGCCAGCCCGACAGGGCCCCTATGGCCGCACCGACTGCCAAGCCGCAGGCCACGGCAACGGCCGGTGGAATGCCGTAGCGGAACGTGAATTGCCCCATGATCACCGAACAGAAAACCGCAATCGCGCCGACCGACAGATCGATCCCGGCGGTCAGGATGACAAGGGTCTGGGCGAGGGCGAGGATGCCGACGATCTGGATCTGCTGAAACACCAGCGTCATTTGGGGCAGGAACCGGGGCCCGAGCCAACCGGTGAAGATCATGATCGCGCACCCCAGCACGATCAGTGGCACGAGGGAGGGGGTTTTGTGCAGCGCGCTTTGGAAGCGCATCAGGAGGGACTTATTGTTCAATTCGAAGGTCGCGACGCTTTGCTCTGCGCCTTTCAGGCCGTCTTCGAAATTCTCCGATTTTTCTGCCATGGTGTCTGCCCCTGTCGTCCTG
>CAZPJO010000574.1:0-1550 GCA_964586895.1 uncultured Roseicyclus sp. | reverse complement strand
AATTCGCGGCAGAGAACCCCAACACCACGCAAGCCGTTGTGCGGGCCCTGATCCGGGCGGGGATGTGGCTTGACGAGAACGACAATGCCAACCGCGAGGAAGCGGTCGAGATGTTGTCCTGGCCCGAATATGTCGGCGCGGATGCGGAAGTGATCGCGGCCTCGATGACCGGCACATTCGAGTTCGAGCCGGGCGACGTGCGCGACATCCCCGATTTCAACGTCTTCTTCCGCTATTACGCGACCTATCCGTTTTATTCGGACGCGGTCTGGTACCTGACGCAGATGCGCCGTTGGGGGCAGATTGCCGAGCCGATGAGCGACGAGTGGTATCACGAGGTGGCCGCGCAGGTGTATCGCCCCGACATCTATCTTGAGGCCGCACGCAGCCTTGTCGACGATGGGCTGGCCAATGAGGCGGACTTCCCCTGGGACACCGACGGGTTTCGCGACCCGGTGTCGGAGATGATCGACGGGATCACCTATGATGGCCGCTTCCCCAACGCCTATATCGACGCCTTCCCGATCGGCCTGACGGGCGATGAGATGGTGATCGACGGCGCCGTGACCGGCGGCTGAGCCAGGATAATGCTGCGGGTGCGAGGAAATTGCACCCGCGGCCTTGCTTAAAAATTGGGCGGCGCACCGCGCGTACACATTCTGTACACAGATTGTACACCGACGCGTCTGTATCGCCTTTACTGGCCGCCCATGCTGCATCGCAGAAAAGGACGCGAGAGATGACGACGGTAGACCCGAATTTCGACGCAGACCGCGAGGCGCGCCGCGAGCGCCGCTTCACCCGGATCAACAAGGCCGACGCATGGCTCAGGGTTCTTGGCCTGGCCTGGATCACCCCGATGCTGCGGATTGCGGCGGGCGACAACCCGCGCGCGCAGGGTGGCGAGATCTGGCGCCTGCTTGGGGTGCCGCTTCTGGCGATTGCGGCGTTCCTGACGTTATGGGCGACGCTGGCGCCGACGGTGCAGACCTCGCTTGGCGCGATCCCCGGCCCGGCGCAGGTCTGGGAGCAGGTCGGAAACCTCAACGAGGATGCGCAGCGCACCCGTGAGCGCGCCGCCGATTTCTACGAGCGGCAGGAGACGCGCAACGCGGAGCGCATCGCCAATGGAGAAGAGGCGCGCCCGATCCGGCAATTCACCGGCGCGCCGACCTATTACCAACAGATCTGGACCTCGATCAAAACGGTGTTCTTTGGCTTTCTGATCGCGACAATCGTGGCGGTGCCTTTGGGGATTGCGGCGGGCCTTTCGGCAACGGCCAACGCGTCGTTGAACCCCAGCATCCAGATCGTCAAACCGGTCAGCCCGCTGGCCTGGCTTCCGATTGTGACCATCGTGGTCTCGGCGGTCTACACCACCGACGACGGCTGGTTCGAACGCTCGTTTCTGGTGTCTGCGATCACCGTGACGCTGTGTTCACTTTGGCCCACGCTGATCAACACGGCTTTGGGTGTGGCGAGCATCGACAAGGATTTGGTGAACGTGTCCAAGGTGTTGAAGATGGGCACCTGGACCAAGATCCAGAAGC
>CAZPJO010000573.1:0-1552 GCA_964586895.1 uncultured Roseicyclus sp. | reverse complement strand
CCGTGCCCTCGCCGCCCTTGCGCGACAGGATGTAATGCCCGCCGAAAAACGGCAGATCGGCCCGGAACGAGCCATCATCCATCACGTTATAGGTGATGACCTGCTCCAGCATGCCCAGATCGCGGTAAAGCTCGTATTCCTCCATCCCGTGGCTCGGCGCGCAATGCACGAACCCGGTGCCTTCCTCATCGGACACGAAATCCCCATGCCGGAAATCGCGCAGATCGTCCCATTCGCCGTCTGCACCTTCGGCCCCGGCCAACGGGTGCGATAGCGAGATCGTTTCAAGCTCCGCCGTGGTCACATCGCGCACCCGCGTCCACTGACCCTCTTCGAGCCGCGCCCGCGTCATAACATCCTCCGCGCGCGTATCGGCCAAAAGGAACCGGTCCCCGACGGACGCCCAACATTCGTCCGGCGCGCCAGTGACCTCATAAAGCCCATAGGAAATGTCTTTCCCGAACGCCACGGCCTTGTTCGACGGGATCGTCCAAGGCGTCGTGGTCCAGATCACGACTTGCGCGCCCTCCAGATCACCGCCAACAACCCGAAACTTCACCCAAATCGTAAAGCTGTCCTTGTCGTGGTACTCCACCTCCGCCTCGGCCAGTGCGGTCTGCTCCATTGGCGACCACATCACGGGCTTGGAGCCCTGATAAAGTGTCCCGTTCATCAGGAACTTCTGGAACTCCTCCGCGATGATCCGCTCGGCGCGGAAATCCATCGTCAGATACGGGCGCTCCCACGTCCCGGTCACGCCAAGCCGCTTAAACTCGTCGCGCTGCACACCGACCCAATGCTCGGCAAACTCCCGGCATTCCTGCCGAAACTCGACGATATCCACGTCGTCCTTGTTGCGGCCCTTCTTGCGGTATTGCTCCTCGATCTTCCATTCGATGGGCAGCCCGTGACAATCCCAACCGGGGATATACCGGCTGTCGCAGCCCATCATCTGGTGGGAGCGGACGATGATATCCTTGATCGTCTTGTTGAGCGCGTGACCGATATGCAGGTGCCCATTCGCATAGGGCGGGCCATCGTGCAGCGTGAAGGGCGTGCGCGCCGCATCCGTGCCCCCGGCGGCTGCCGCCTTCTCCCGCAACCGCTCATAAACCCCGATCTTTTCCCAACGCGCCAGCCACTCGGGCTCGCGTTTGGGCAGGCCCGCGCGCATCGGGAAATCGGTTTTCGGCAGGTTCAGCGTGTCTTTGTAATCCACGGTCTCAGTGGTTTCGGCGCACATCGCAGGCGCTCCTCGTCATCGGAATTTTGAAATGGGGTTTAGCAGGGCGGCGCGGAGGCTCAAGCCCACAACGCACCGCAGGTCTCCCGGACGCTCGCCAGTTCAGAGCGCCGGGCTGCTAATTCGTATGACGATGCCAAATTGCCGTGCCATGCCTTCCTATAGGCAACCTCCCCGCGAAGGTCAAAGCCCGCAAGAAACGCCCCGCGCCTCATCGCCCACCACGACACAGCCACGCCAATCGCTGCGCCACCCCCCGCCAACCCCTGCCAAAGACCGCCCGCAAATCCATACACCCCGCCGCCGCGC
>CAZPJO010000572.1:0-1556 GCA_964586895.1 uncultured Roseicyclus sp. | reverse complement strand
CGGTGGAGGCGGTGCGCGTGTCCCCCGACGGGGATCCGTTGCTGTCCGGGATGCGGAAGTATCTGCGCGCGGAGGCGCATTAGGCAGGTTGGGCTTAGGCCGGTTGGGCCGTCTCCACCAGTTTGGCAAGGTAGCTGGCCCCCAGGGGGGCGGCCTCGTCGTTGAAGTCGAACGCCGGATTGTGCAGGCCCGCGCCTTCGCCGGTGCCCAGAAACACATACGCGCCCGGACGCGCCGCCAGCATATAGGCGAAATCCTCGGCCCCCATTTCGGGGCCCGCGTCGTCGATCACCTGCCCCTCGCCCAACACACCGCGCGCCACCTCGGCGGCAAAGGCGGTCTGGGCGGGATCGTTGCGGGTGGCGGGATAGCCGCGCTCGTAAGTCAGCGTGGCCTTGACGCCGTAGGCCGCGGCAGTTCCCGCAACGATCTCGGTCATGCGGCGTTCGACCATGTCCTGCACCTCGGTGTCGAAGGTGCGTACGGTGCCGTTCACGAAGGCCTCCGACGGGATGATATTGCTGGCCGAGCCTGCGTGGATCTGCGTGACCGAAATCACCAACTCGTCGGAGGGGCGATGATTGCGCGACACGATGGTCGAAAAGCCCTGCGCAATGGCCAGCGCGGGCGGGATCGGGTCGATTGTGTCCTGCGGATAGGCGCCATGCCCGCCCTGCCCTTCGATATTGACGAAAAAGCTGTCGACGGCGGCCATGATCGGGCCGGGACGGGTGAAAAGCTGCCCGAACGGCGCGCCGGGCACGTTATGCAGGGCAAAGACCCGCTCGATCCCGAACCGCTCCATCACACCGTCTTTCACCATAACCTCGGCCCCGCCGCCCTCTTCCTCGGCGGGTTGAAACAACAGCGCGACCCGGCCCGAAAAATTCCGCGTCTCGGCCAGGTATTTCGCAGCCCCCAGAAGCATCGTCATATGCCCGTCATGGCCGCAGGCATGCATCTTGCCCGCAACGGTGGAGGCATGATCCGCGCCCGTGACCTCATCCATCGGCAGGGCATCCATATCCGCGCGCAGCCCGATGGTCGGGCCGGGCCGCCCGCTGTCGATCACCGCGACGATGCCGGATGTGGCGATGCCGGTGTGGATGTCGGTGATGCCGAAATCACGCAGACGCTCGACCAGGAAGGCGGCGGTCTGATGACAGTCGAACTCCAGCTCAGGGGTGGCATGCAGGTGCCTGCGCCAGGTCTTGAGGTCGTCGGCCATGGCGGCGTTGGAGTTGATGACGGGCATGGGCGCGATCCTTTGGGCGGGGGGGAGCGTGGTATGGGCAGTCTTTCGCGATTGTCCGCGCGGCGCAAGCGCATGCGGCCCCCTTGCCGCGCCGCGCAACGTGGCGCATCACGGGGCCATGACAATGACCGACCTTCCGACCGATCCGATGCAGCGCCTGCGCGCCATCATGGCCCGCCTGCGCGACCCCGACCACGGCTGCCCCTGGGATGTGGAGCAGACATTCGCGAGCATCGCGCCCTACACCATCGAAGAAGCCTATGAGGTCGCCGACGCCATCGAACGGCAGGACTGGGCCGAG
>CAZPJO010000571.1:0-1556 GCA_964586895.1 uncultured Roseicyclus sp. | reverse complement strand
GATCATCCCACCCTCCATCGTGATCGTTCTGCTCGGCACGCTGGTGGGCGACCTTTACGCCACCGGTCAGGAGACGCGCGCGCAGCTTGCCGGCTGCGGCGATGCGTTGACCTTCCTGGGTGAGCCTGCGGTTCTGTCGGTCGGCACGCTGTTCCAGGCCGCGCTTTTGCCCGGCCTGTTCCTCGCCTTCCTTTATGGCGCCTATGCCTTCTGCTTCGCGCTTGTGCGCCCCGCCTCGGCCCCGCCGGTGCAGATGGGTGATGTGAGTTCCGGCGAAGTCGTCACCCGTAACGAAGCCCTGACCTGGTATCTGTTTGCCCCGTTGGCGCTGATCGGTGTGATAATTCTGGGCGGCATGACCGGCCTTGTGGGCGGACAGACGATTTCCGTCTCCGACTACGCCGAGCGTGAAGATGGCCCCAGCCTGCGCACCAACGTGTCCGAGCAATGCGCCGCTTCCATGATCGACCTGCACGGGCAGGACGCCTGGGATACCGCCGTTGCCGAAGCCGCTGCACAGGCCGAAGCCGGGACCGATGGCGGCGCGGTCGAATTGACCGAAGAGGAACTTGCCGAGGCCCGCATCGTGGCCGCCGACAACCTCGCCCCCATCGGCGTGGGCGTCGCGATCATGGTGACGCTGCTTGGTCTGGTCCTGATCCTGGCGCGCGGCATCTCGCCCTCGTCCAGCCCGACACCGCTGATTGTTGGGGGGCTTGGTCTGGTTCTGGCGCTGCTGGCGGATGTGATCCTTGTGGCCCCGACGAGCTCTCCGGGCACCACGATGCTCATTATGGCGATCCCCGTGGCGCTGGCGCTTTATGGCTGCCGGATTGCGATGGGGCGGCTGTCGCAGAATGAATTGCTGCGCGTGGTCTTCCCGCCGCTGATCCTCATTGTGGCGGTTCTGGGCTCGATCCTGGGCGGCATCACCAACCCGACACCTGCGGCAGCGCTTGGCGCTGCGGGCGCCATCATGCTCGCGGCCTACCGCAAGTTGAAGGAAGAGGATGGCCTGTCGAAGATGATCATCTGGGCGAGTTTCGCCGTGGTCATCATGATCCTTGCGGGCGTGAACTTCGATCTGCGCATCACACGCGAATCCGTGGCCGTCGAAGACTGGATCGCCTATGTCGTGGCCCAGATCGCCTATCACTTCGCCTTCTTCGGCCTGCTCTACGGCTGCTACGTGCTGTTCCGGACCTCGGTCCTGTCGCCCGTGGTCCGCGAGACGGCCAAGGTGACGTCGATGGTCTTCACCATCCTGATCGGATCGCAGATCCTGAACCTCGTGCTGATCTCCTTCGGGGGCGAGCATTACATTCAGCAATTCCTGCGGTCGTTCGACAATGAATGGGCGGTGTTCCTGCTGGTTATGTTGATCCTGTTCATCCTTGGCTTCGTGTTGGACTTCCTCGAGATCATCTACATCGTGATCCCGATCGTGGGGCCGGTGATCTATGGCGGCACGCTCGACCCGAAATGGGTGACGATCATGATTGCGGTGAACCTGCAGACCTCGTTCCTGACGCCGCCCTTTGGCTTTGCGCTGTTCT
>CAZPJO010000570.1:0-1557 GCA_964586895.1 uncultured Roseicyclus sp. | reverse complement strand
GAGCCGTAGCGCGATTTGGCGGCACGCGCCAACGACTCTTCCATCGCCTCGACCACAAGGCCGGGTTCGATCATCTTTTCGCGCGCCACGGCTTCCGCGGTTTGCAGCAGTTCCAGCTGGTTGGCTGATGTGATGGCCATGGGTCTTACTCCTCAGGCGTCGAGGGCTCTTCCTCGATTTCGTCAAATTGGGTCTCGTCGATGATGCCCGCAGCCTTGCGTTGCTTGAGCATCTCTTTGATCAGGTCATCGGTCAGGACAAGCTTCGCGTCGCTGAGCCAATCGAAGTTCAGGCCAATGGTCTGCGTCTCGCCGTTCACGTCGAGGTTCACAAGCACATCGTCCCCTTCGACACCCGCCAGCATGCCCTTGAAGCGGCGGCGGCCGTCGATCATTTCGGTCGTCTCAATCTTGGCCTCGTAGCCTTCGAAGGTCTCGAAATCCTTCAACCGCGTCAGGGGCCGGTCGATCCCGGGGCTCGACACTTCCAGCGCATAGGCATCTTCAAGCGGGTCTTCGACGTCGAGCAGCACGGAAATCGCGTTCGAAATCTCGGCGCATTCGTCAACCTCGATCCCACCTTCGGGACGTTCGGCCATGACTTGCAACGTGTTCGTCTTGCCACCCATGACCCGTATGCGCACGACCTCGAACCCCAGGTTTTCGATCACCGGGGTCAGGATCTCGGCCATGCGGCGGTCGATGGAGGTTTTTGCAATCAGGTCAGACATGGGTTCGGGTATTGGGTCCTAGAAACGAAAAAGCGGGCCGTGCGGCCCGCTGAAAGTGTCGGTGGTGCCGGAAGGTCCGACGCCGCTGTTGAGGGGCGTATAGGGGGAATCGGTGGCGCGCACAAGCAGCTCTTGGATCGCGGCCCTATCCGCATCGAATGGTATCAATCACACCCTCATCCACCAGGATGTTCAGGCGCTCTGGCCGATAGTCCAGCGTCAGGGCGTCTTCGGGCCCGTGAATACGAATGATCCGGTCCGGAAAATAGAGCATTTCAACAATAGCTCCCGTCTGCCCAATCAGCCCCTGCAACCCGATCGCGCCGCAGGTATCGTCGGCATCCTGGGCTTGCGCGCATCCGGCGATCATGCAGGCAAAGGCGCAAGCTATGGAACGTGTCATGGTATCCTCCGTTGCTTTGGCGCTCAGATTGACACAGTCTCACCGCAAAACAAGTCTGTGGGAGGACTAGGAAAAATGAGAACACGCGCAGCCGTCGCACTCGAAGCGGGCAAACCGCTTGAGATCATGGACGTGAACCTTGAAGGCCCCAAGGCTGGCGAGGTTCTGGTTGAGATCAAGGCAACCGGAATTTGTCACACCGATGAATTCACGTTGTCCGGTGCCGATCCCGAGGGCCTGTTTCCCGCGATCCTCGGCCATGAAGGTGCAGGCGTCGTGCTTGAAGTCGGGCCCGGCGTGACCTCGCTTGAACCCGGCGATCACGTGATCCCACTTTACACGGCCGAGTGTCGCGAATGCGAATACTGCCTGCATCCCAAGACCAACCTCTGCCAGAAGGTCCGCGCGACCCAGGGTCAGGGTC
>CAZPJO010000569.1:0-1565 GCA_964586895.1 uncultured Roseicyclus sp. | reverse complement strand
CCCGCCCCGAAAACAACCCGATGACGCGCGCCAGAACGCCGGGTTCGTTTTCCACGAGGATCGCAAGCGTATGGGTTTCGATCGCATCCGACATGTGGCTGCGCAGGTCATAGGCGGAATGGCTGGTGGAGCCTTGTTCGATGTTGAGGGCCATGGGCGGTATCTCCTTCGTCGCGGCGCGGTTTGGCGCGCGCGGGGTGGAAAGGCAAGGGTTAGGGGATGAGCGAGGGGAAAGCCTCGTCGATGGGCAAGGGAAACGGTATCGGAACGGTGCGGGGTCCATCGGGAAATGGAATACGACCGGACGCGGGATCGTAGTAAGACCGAAGGGCGAGGGTCGCGGCCATGAGCGTTGCGTCGCGGGGCGGGGCGTGTGACGCCGGATCATCCTCCGCCCAGGTCAAATAGCCGGGTTGCACGAAGGCCAGCCGGATCACCAGGTCCGGATCGTCGGAATGGTCGTAGATCAGGCTGAAGGTCGGCCCAATCAGGGTTGGAACCGCGAGCCCAGGCGTTTCAATCGCCGCCGCCCGTCGCCCGCCCAGATAGCGCTCCACATCTCCAAGGGTCATCCGCCCGATCCGCAACCCGTCCCCTTGCGGCGGCAACGGCGCGTCGGGCCAGGCGGAGGTGTTGATCCAGACAATCGTCCCCGCCTCATCATACGTCACGTCAAGGCGCTGCTCGAAGGGAAGCGGATAAGTCGCGAGGGTCAGCCCCTCATCCCGGTCAAGGTGCATCGGCTCGCCGATCTGCCCCAGCGCCGAGGCGGGCATGCCGGGTCTGAGCCCGCGAAAATCCTGCGCGCTGGAGGGGAGGGTCGGAAACCCACAAAGGACCGCCAAAGCGCCAAGGGCAAGCGCCCGTATCATGACACCGGCACACCGCAGGCCGGTTCGGGCGGCAGTTGCGGGAAATCGGCGTCAAAGCGTTCCAACTCCACAAACGGGTGCTGCTGCAACAGGAACGGCGGCTCCCCGTCGCTCAACCCATAGCGGTCGCCGGGAAAGACGCCGCCCTGAACCACCGTCTCGAACAGGCGCTGTTCGGACCAGCAATGGAACCCGCCGGGATCAAGCGGCCCGAACCCGCCGGGCGGGTATTCATAACACACCTGCGCGCCCGCGGTCGGCGTATCGAACAGGTCCGAACTATCCAGCCCGCCGCCATCCAAGCCGTCGCGCCCCTCATCGCCCGAGCCGTCGTTTTCACGTTCGGCCACTTCGGCATCGGAATAGACCCCCCAGGTGCCGACGATCACGTCCTCGATCCCGTTGAACCACAGATACGCGGAGCCATCGCCGGAGGTGTATTCGATCTGATTGCCGCCTGCGTCATAGAAATGCACCGTCCGCCCGCACAGCAGGTCAAACAGCGCGTCGACCGCGCCCTGGGCGCTGGCCGGTGAGCCAGCCAGGAGGGGCAACGCCCCAAGAAGGAGCGTTGCGCGTCTCAAACCAACACACCCCCCGCATCGCCGATCACGCCCTGCGTCTCGGCCTCGCCCAGAAGCATCTCGTTGTGCGCCTTGCCCGACGGGATCATCGGGAAGCAGTTCTCGTGCT
>CAZPJO010000568.1:0-1578 GCA_964586895.1 uncultured Roseicyclus sp. | reverse complement strand
CTACTGGACTTGGCTTTCGGGCGCGGTGCTTTTGATGCTGGTCTATTGGGGCGGGGCCGAGATGTTCCTGATCTACTACGACAAGATCGAACTCAGCGCTTTGCAGGCGATTTTGATCTCCGGCGGATCGCTGGCGATCGGCTGGGTGCTTTATGATTTTCTTTGCAAGAGCCGCCTTGGCGAACATCCCACCGCGCTGATGGTGTTGTTGTTCGTGATCCTCGTGGTGATGTCCTGGGGCTACAATGAGGTCTTCACCGGGCGCGCAGCCCTTCTGCACCTGGGCGCGTTCACCGCCACGATCATGACCGCAAACGTCTTCTTCATCATCATGCCGAACCAGCGCATCGTGGTGGCGGACCTGAAGGAGGGCCGCATTCCCGACGCCAAATACGGCAAGATCGCCAAGCTGCGCTCCACCCACAACAATTACCTGACCCTGCCGGTTATCTTCCTGATGCTGTCAAATCACTACCCGCTGGCCTTCGGGACGGAATATGCCTGGATCATCGCATCGCTGGTGTTCCTGCTTGGCGTGCTAATCCGCCACTACTTCAACTCGATGCATGCGGGCAAAGGCAAACCCCATTGGACATGGGGCGCCAGCGCGGTGATTTTCGTCATCATCATGTGGCTGTCGTCGATTCCGATGTTTCGCGATTACGATTGGCAGGCCGAGGTCGTGGTGCCCGAGAACCTGCAATACATCACCGCCTCCGCCGGGTTCGAGGATGTGCGCAACACTGTGCTCGGGCGCTGCTCGATGTGCCACAACGCCGAACCGGTCTGGCCCGGCATGCAATGGGCCCCGCGTGGCGTGCGTCTTGATGATGACGCGCAGATCGCCCTCAATGCACGCTCGATCTACCTGCATTCCGGTGTCAGCCACGCCATGCCGCCGGGCAACATCACCGCCATGTCCGAACAGGAGCGGATGCAGATCGTGCAATGGTATCGTGGGCTGGGGGCCGAACGGGCCGGGTTGATCGAATAAATCCGGCGGCTGGCGAAAACGCTCCCCCACCCGTCGCGACCTGACCAGAAACGCCGCGCGCGCCGCCCCACCCTGCCCCTCAGATCGGGGGAGGACCCATACCATGAAGACCCATGCACAGGCCGTTGTCATCGGGGGCGGCGTTGTCGGCTGCTCCATCCTTTACCACCTGGCCAAGGCGGGGTGGACGGATGTGGTCCTGCTTGAACGTGACGAGTTGACATCCGGGTCAACCTGGCACGCCGCCGCCAATATCCACGGCCTGCACGACAGCACGAACATCTCGCGCCTCCAGCATTATACCATGAACCTTTACAAGGAGTTGGAGGAGGAAACCGGCCAATCCTGCGGCGTGTTTCAGCCCGGATCGCTTTATCTCGCGCAGACCCAGGACCGCGAACACCAACTCCGCCTGCAAGAGGCCAAGGCCCGCCGCTATGGCATGAACTTCCATGAAGTGTCCCGGGCCGAGGCCGAACGCCTGCACCCCCTTGTCGATTACGACGGCATCCGCTGCATCATGTATGAACCCGATGGCGGCAACGTCGATCCCTCGGGCGTGACCAATGCCTACGCCCTGGGCG
>CAZPJO010000567.1:0-1582 GCA_964586895.1 uncultured Roseicyclus sp. | reverse complement strand
TCCGCAAGCCGTTGGTCTTGATGACGCCGAAATCGCTTTTGCGTCACAAGATGGCGATCAGCGAGGCGGCGGATTTCACCACGGGGTCAAGCTTCCACCGCTGCCTTTGGGACGATGCACAGAAGGGCAATTCGGACACCAAGTTGCTGGCTGATGACAAGATCAAGCAGGTCGTCATCTGTTCGGGGAAGGTCTACTATGATCTTCTAGAAGAGCGTGACGCGCGCGGGATCGATGATGTCTATCTGCTGCGGGTCGAACAATTTTATCCGTTCCCGGCGCTGGCCCTGACCAAGGAGCTGGAGCGCTTCAAAGGCGCAGAAATGGTCTGGTGTCAGGAAGAACCGAAAAACCAGGGCGCGTGGTCGTTTATCGAGCCGAACCTTGAATGGGTTCTGACCCGGCTCAAGGCCAAGCACAAACGCCCACGCTATGCGGGGCGCAACGCCTCTGCCTCGCCCGCCACGGGCCTGGCCTCTGCCCACAAATCCCAACAAGCGGCGCTGGTGAACAGCGCGCTGACCATCGAAGGATAATCAGACATGTCCGTAGAAATCCGTGTGCCGACGCTTGGGGAAAGTGTCACCGAGGCGACCGTTGCGACCTGGTTCAAAAAGCCCGGCGATGCCGTCGCCGTGGACGAGATGCTGTGTGAATTGGAGACCGACAAAGTCACCGTCGAAGTGCCCTCGCCCTCGGCCGGGACATTGGGCGAGATCGTGGCGGCCGAAGGCGAGACGGTCGGTGTCGATGCCTTGTTGGCCACCTTGTCGGAAGGCGCGGGCGCGGCCCCGGCGGCTGAGAAAACGGCTGCTCCCGCAGCCACTGCGGCCCTGGAAGCGTCCGGCGATGCGGTAGAGGTGATGGTTCCCACGTTGGGTGAAAGCGTGACGGAGGCAACGGTTTCGTCGTGGTTCAAGTCGGTGGGTGACACCGTCGCGCAGGATGAGATGCTGTGTGAGTTGGAGACCGACAAGGTGTCCGTCGAGGTGCCAGCACCTGCGGCGGGTGTCCTGTCGGAGATCCTCGCGCCCGAGGGCGCGACCGTCGAGGCGTCGGCCAAGCTGGCCGTGATTGGCGGTGCGGTTGCAACCGGCTCCGCCACTGCGCCATCTGCCTCCGCCCCCGCCTCGCAGCCTTCGCGGGATGGCAAAGACGTCGCAAATGCGCCCGCGGCCGAAAAGATGATGGCCGAAAAGGGCCTGAGCGCGGAACAGGTTTCGGGATCGGGCCGTGACGGGCGGATCATGAAGGAAGATGTGATGAAGGCGGCCGTGACCCCGGCAGTCGCCCCTGCCCCTGCCGCCGCGCCGCGTGCGCCAAGCCCGGCGGAGGATGCGTCGCGCGAAGAGCGGGTGAAGATGACCCGCCTGCGCCAGACCATCGCGCGTCGCCTCAAGGACGCGCAGAATGCGGCGGCCATCCTGACGACCTATAATGAGGTCGACATGGGCGCGGTGATGGAGTTGCGCAACGAATACAAGGATCTGTTCCTTAAGAAGCATGGTGTGAAGCTTGGGTTCATGTCGTTCTTCACCAAGGCCTGCGTGCATGCGCTGCGCGAGGTGCCGGAGGTGAATGC
>CAZPJO010000566.1:0-1588 GCA_964586895.1 uncultured Roseicyclus sp. | reverse complement strand
AATCTGGCTGAACGTTGGGCGGGCCGAGCAATTGCGCCGGTTCCTTGACCGCGAAGGCGACCCGCTCAAGCAATGGAAGCTCAGCTGGATCGACGTTGAGGGCCTGCAGAAATGGGACGCCTATTCGCAAGCCATTTCCGAAACACTGGAGCGCTCGCATACCACGGCCGCCCCCTGGACGATCATCCGATCCGACGACAAACGCCGCGCGCGCCTGGCCGTGATCCGCGCCGTGTTGCAGGGGTTGGACTATGACGGCAAGGACATGGACGTGACCGGCGCGCCCGACCCCAAGATCACGGGCGGACCCGCGATCTGGACCGATCCCGGACATGTGACGCGGTAATGCCAAAACGCGGCTATCATCACGGCAACCTCCGGCAGGCTTTGGTCGACGCGGCCCTGCGCCTGATCGAGGTGAAGGGGCCCACGGGTTTTACCCTGTCGGAGGCGGCGAAAAACGCGGGCGTGACGCCGGCGGCGGTCTATCGCCATTTTGAGGGGCGCGAAGACCTGATCGCGGAATGCGCGCGGCAGGGGCACGAGATTTTTGCCGATCTGATGGCCCATGCGTTCAACGCGGGCGAGCCCTCGGCGCTGGCCGCATTCGAGGCGACGGGGCGCGCCTACCTGGCCTTTGCGCGCAAGTTTCCCGGCCATTACATGGCGATGTTCGAAAGCGGCACCTCGGCCAATGCGACCCCGGACCTGGCGGCGGCGGCCAGCCGGTCGCGCGACGTGTTGGAACGCGCGGCAGAGGCGCTTTCGGCACATATTCCACCCGAAAAACGCCCGCCGCCGTCGATGTTTTCCGCCCATATCTGGGCCATGAGCCACGGGGTGGTGGAGCTGTTTGCGCGGGGCCGGCCGGGCGCGAACACCCCGTTTCCGCCAGAGGATTTGCTGGAGGCCGGGATCGGGATTTACCTGCGCGGTCTGGGCCTGATCACGCCGGATAAGTAGCGCGGTTTTCGCAGATGCTGCGCCTGCGGCGGCTACGGGATTGCCTCCGGCGGAGGTATTTCGGAAGCAAAGATGGACGCGCCGCGCCCATGGATCCGGCTTCGGCGCGAATGATGCAGCCGCAAGGGCGCGACATGCCCATCTTTGTTCTTCAAATATGCCCGCCGGAGGCAAGCGGTACGCAGCCAAATGCGCAACGCTCAGTCCTGCAGCGATACCTTGCAGCCGCGCCGCGCGCGCGCGGCACCTGCCCCAACGCTCCGGTTCAGGCGAAAAGCTCGTGGCACAGTTCCAGCGCATCGACCAGAACGTCCACTTCGGCCTTGGTGTTATACATTCCGAAACTGGCGCGCGCGGTGGCGTTGACGTCCATATGCTCCATCAAGGGCTGCGCGCAATGGTGGCCCGCGCGCACCGCCACGCCCTTCTTGTCGAGCACGGTGGAGATGTCATGGGCATGGGCGGCCCCTTCCAGCGTGAAGCTGAAGATAGCACCCTTCGTAGCCGATTGCCCCTGCACGTTGAGCCAGTTCAGCCCCTTGAGCCGCGCATCCGCATAGCCCGCAAGTTCGGCCTCATGGGCGGCGATCTTGTCCATCCCGACGCCCAACATGTAATCCAGCGC
>CAZPJO010000565.1:0-1589 GCA_964586895.1 uncultured Roseicyclus sp. | reverse complement strand
CCCTTACCCTGCTGCCGACTGCCCGAGTTTGCGCAGCGCGTCAACCACGCGCGACACCCGGCTGCCCTTTGATCCCTTGACCAGAACGACATCTCCGGGCCTCAATTCGCGCACGATCCGGGGGCAGAGATCCTCGGCCGTTTCGGCATGCAGCCCGCGCTTTGCCTCCGGCAGCGCCGCATGCAGATGCGCCATCAACGGCCCGCTTGTGTGGACCTGCGCGATGCCGTCCATCGCGGGCGAGGCGGCCACCTGGGCATGCATTGCCTCAGCCAAGGGGCCCAGTTCCAACATGTCGCCCAACACCGCGATCCGGCGGCCGCCGCGCGTCGGCGTGATCCCGGCCAGAACCTCCAACCCCGCGGCCAGTGACGTCGGGTTCGCGTTGAACGCATCGTCGATCAACTCAATCGCGATATCATCGGTGCGGCTCAAGGCGATGCGCTCGCGCTGGCCGCGCCCTTCCACGGGCTGCCATTGTGACAGGGCCATCGTGGCCTGCGTGAGGTCCGCCCCGGCGGCGGCCACGCTCAACATCACGCCGACCGCGTTGCTGGCGTAATGCCGCCCCGCCACCGACAGCTTCGCCAACCGTGCGCCCTCGGGCGTGGCGACGCGCAGGATCGTGGCATCGTCCGAGACCATGACGTCACTCAGTTGCAGATCCGCGCCATGGGTTTCGCCGAAGGTCACGACCTCCGCCGCATCGCGCGCGCCCGCCGCCAACAGGATCTCGCGCTCCTCCACGTCAAGCGGCACGACCGCGATACCGCCGGGCTCCAGCCCTTCGAAAATCGCGGCCTTCTCGGCGGCAATCGCCTCCATCGAGCCGAGGTTTTCCAGATGCGCGGGCGCAATCGTCGTGATCATCGCAACATGCGGCCGGGCCATTCGGGCCAGCGGCGCGATCTCACCGGCGTGGTTCATGCCGATCTCGACGATTGCGAAATCCGTGTCCTCCGGCATCCGCGCCAGCGTCAGGGGCACGCCCCAATGGTTGTTGTAGCTGGCCACGGCGGCATGGATATTGCCCTGCCCTTCCAACGCCTTGCGCAGCATGTCCTTGGCCGTGGTCTTGCCGACCGATCCGGTCACGGCGATCACCTTCGCCTGCGTGCGGGCGCGCGCCGCCTGGCCAAGCCGTTCCAGCGCCGGCAGAACCTCGTCCACGATCAGGCATCTCGCGGCGTCCACACCATCGGGCACATGGCTCACCATCGCCGCCGCAGCCCCGTTTTCCAACGCTTGCGCGACGAAGTCATGCCCGTCGCGCGCCGCCTCCAGCGCCACGAACAAATCACCGGGCTGCAACGTGCGGGTGTCGATCGACACACCGTCCGCCACCCAATCCGACGCGACCGTGCCGCCGGTGGCGCCCGCGGCGTCGGTGGCTGTCCAAAGGCTCATACCAATCCCTCCAACGCGGCCACGGCGACCGAGGCCTGTTCCACATCATCGAACGGATAGACCACATCGCCCACCTGTTGGCCTGTCTCGTGCCCCTTGCCCGCAATCAAAAGCGCATCGCCTGGCTCAAGCATGTCGACGCCGCGCAGGATCGCCTCGGCCCGGTCGCCGATCTCGGTCGC
>CAZPJO010000564.1:0-1602 GCA_964586895.1 uncultured Roseicyclus sp. | reverse complement strand
CGGCTGACGGGGATTTCGGTGCCCCCGCTCAGGGTCAGGATCGCGCGTTCGCCATCACGGCGCGCGGCGGTGACGGCGGCCAGCGCCACCCAATGCGAGCGATGCACCCGCAGCCCCGGCTCGGGCGCAGCCTCGCGGATGGCATCGGCCAGACGGAGCAACACCATTTCCTCGCCGCGGGCGGTTTGAATGCGGGTGTAATGATCCTCGGACGAGAGCGCCAGCAGCGCGCCGCGTTTGTCGAGTGGCACGCGGTCAAGCAGCGGCGGCACTTTGGGCCCTTCGGTTCGGCTCGCGTCGGTGCGCGCCGAGGGCAAAAGCCCGATCAGAAAGCTCACCACAAAGGCAATCGCGACAAACAGAGCCAGCGTCGCGGGAACCTCCGCCAAGGTCGGGCGCAAGTCGAACAGAAGGGCGTTCAGCGCAAGGATGAACAGGTAGATCAGCGTGCCGGTCAGCACCGCGTCAAGCCCCGCTGCGACCGGGCGGGGCAGGCGGCGCGCCAGTGCGGGGGTCACGACAAACCCGGCAAACGCGCCGATGCCGTAGGAGGCGGGCACCACCACGCCCCAATACGCCAGCCGCGCGGGAAGAGAGAGCGCCGTGTCGGTGCCAAACGGCCCGACCAGAGCCACGACAACGGCCACGCCAAGGCACGCAAGCGCGAGCGTGGGGTGGCGCAAATGATCGCGCAAGTCACGAAGCGCGGATGACGAAGCGGCGTCAGGCACGAAGGGCTCCGGGTGGTTCACGAATGCGCGGTGGACCGCGCGGGCCGCGACGGTGCCAGAGGGGTGCGGCAATCTCAAGCCATTCCCGTCCGTTGTATTGGAGACCCGTCCCATGAGCCTTGATCCGATCCTGTCCGCGCCGTTTGAGGTGCAACTTCATGTCGCCGCCGCGCTGATCGCGCTGAGCATCGGGCCTGTCGCGCTTTACCGGACGCGCCGCGACCGGGTGCATAAGGGCCTGGGGTATCTATGGGTGACGGCGATGGGGGTGCTGGCGGTGTCGGGCCTGTTCATCGAGGCGGTGGTTTTGCCGCTTGTGGGCCCGTTTGGGCCGATCCACCTGTTCTCGATCTGGGCGCTGATCTCGCTTTGGCAGGCGATGACGGCGATTTTCCGGCGCGACGTGGCGCGCCACCAAGCGGTCATGCGCGCGCTTTATTGGCAGGCCATCGGCATCACCGGGATTCTGACCCTGTTGCCGGGGCGCAGATTGAACGCGGTGCTGTTCGGGGAGGCGGAGATGGTGGGGCTATGGGGGATCGCGGCGGTGGCTTTGGGCGTCCTGGCGGATCAGGTGCGGCGCAGGATGCGGCTTGCGAGGTAGGGGAATCCTGTCTGCGATCTGGGGGCGTGTGATGGTAGGGTGGCGGGCAAGGACATTACCCCTTCTGCTGCCACAGAGAGAGATTTTCCGATGTTTGCAAAATGTATTACCACGACCTCCCTTGTCGCCGCGCTCGCGCTGACCCCGATTGCCGCGGCCCCTGCGCAGGCGCAGGTTGATGATGCCCGCGGGTTGATCGGTGGGCTGCTACTAGGCGGGGCGATCCTTGGCGGGATTGCCGCCTCGCAACAGCCGCCGCGCGTGATC
>CAZPJO010000563.1:0-1608 GCA_964586895.1 uncultured Roseicyclus sp. | reverse complement strand
GTGTTGCGGGGCGTGCACGGGTTGTGATCGGGGATGAGCTTGGGCTGACCGAGCAAAACCGGTTTGCCTTCGCTTGGATCGTGGATTTCCCGATGTACGAGGCCGATGACGAGGGCAAGATCGACTTCTCGCACAATCCGTTTTCGATGCCGCAGGGTGGTTTGGCGGCGCTGGACGGGGATCCATTGTCGGTGCTTGGCTATCAATATGACCTTGCGTGCAACGGCTATGAGCTGGTGTCGGGTGCGATCCGGAACCACAAGCCCGAGATCATGTTCAAGGCCTTCGAGATGGCCGGCTATGGTGCGGATGAGGTGCGCAAGCGCTTCGGCGGGATGGTCAATGCATTCCAATATGGCGCGCCACCCCACGGCGGCTGCGCGGCGGGTATCGACCGGATCGTGATGTTGCTGGCCGATACGGCCAATATCCGCGAGGTGATCCTGTTCCCGATGAACCAGCGGGCCGAAGATTTGATGATGGCCGCCCCGTCCGAGCCGATGCCGGATCAGCTGATGGAACTTGGCCTGCGCGTGATCCCGCAGGATTAAGCGCGGCGCGCGGGCCTAGACGATTTCGGGCATCGCCTGAATCCGGACCGACAACAGGGTTCTGAGGGCGGCGCGGTCGGTGGCGCGCAGAGTGTCGGACATCTCTTGCGCCTTGGCTTCAAGGCTTTGGTCCTTGATCCCACGGGCAAGGCCAATGAGGAAGCGTTTGAGATAGCCCACGGGCGGGGCCTCCAGCGCGAGAAGGTCCATGGCGTGGCTGAAATCTTCGCGCAACGCCAGAGGGTCGGGGTCAACGGATGTGATCGCCGCCGCGCGCGGCCCTTTCGGGTGCAGCTCTTGCGGCAAATGGGTCATGATCGCGGCCTGGAACGCGGCAATGTTGGGGACGGGTTTCGAAATAAAACCATCGGCCCCGGCCTCCATCACCTGCTTTTCGGCCGCTTCGCGTTCTGCCCCGGACGTGCCGAGGATAACCTGGCCCGCAGTTTTGTGCTCGGCCATCGAGCGGATCAGGTCGAGGCCCGATCCGTCCGGCAACCCGATGTCGACGATGGCAACGGTGGGGGAATAGACGTTGAGGTGTCGCTCGGCCGAGCCCAGGCAATCGGCGCGTCGCAAACGGGCACCCGACCGCAGGCTCATCAAACGGATCGCCTCGGACGCATAACGGCTGTCCTCCACCACAAGGATCGTCAATCCCAGAAGCGGTCGTTCGGCCGTCGGTTGCGGTCGCATGTCAAACTCGGAAAGCAGGTCGTCCATATCGTTGCCCCTATCAATCGGGAATGATTCCCCCAGGTCATGGAAACACTGGCATGATCTCGGTTTATGAAAGGTAAATGCGACATCGGTCCGGCTTGCCTCGTACGCGCGCGCGGGCCATATCACGGGCTGGATATTCAAGCTCAGGATGCATTCCATGATCGGACGTCTGAACCACGTGGCCATTGCCGTGCCCGACCTCGACGCGGCCGCCGCGCAATATCGCGACACCCTCGGCGCAGAGGTCGGCGCGCCTCAGGATGAGCCGGATCACGGCGTGACAGTGGTGTTCATAGAGCTGCCCAACACCAAGATCGAGCTTCTTTACCCGCTT
>CAZPJO010000562.1:0-1613 GCA_964586895.1 uncultured Roseicyclus sp. | reverse complement strand
CAGAAGCAATCAGAATCCACTAAGATGGAGCCGATTGGCGTCGTCCTAGAGATTGCCGGTTCCGGCTCTCAAATTGCGATTGATCTCCAGCGCCTCAACCAATGTATGGAGGATGATGATCCATCCGTCGCTTTGGCAGGTCAAGTCGGAAGCCAAGTCAAAATCCGCGTCGGCAATAGCTGGCTTTTGGCCAGTGTTCGCAATCAGAAACGCGATCGCCATTCAGAGGGCTCTATTGTCGCCAATATCGACTTTCTTGGCGAAGGTCAGGAAGAGAAACTCACCGGCAAATTGCACAGTTTTAAGCGCGGTGTAACGCGCTATCCGGTGCCTGGCTCGCTCATCTATCCAGCCAGCACCGCCGACCTTAAACAGGTTTACGCCAGCGATGGCCGCTCTGCCGTTACCATCGGCAAGGTCTATCCCACCAAAGACATTCGCGCAGGCCTCTATGTTGACGCGATGCTCGGCAAGCACTTTGCCCTGCTTGGCTCAACCGGTACGGGTAAATCGACCAGTGCTGCGCTCATTCTCCACCGGATTTGTGAAGCAGCGCCAGAGGGTCACATCGTCATGATCGACCCCCATGGTGAGTACTCAGCCGCCTTTCGCAACACCGGCGTCATCCTTGATGTCTCCAATCTGCAAATGCCTTATTGGTTGATGAATTTCGAAGAGCATTGCGAGGTGCTTTTGACGGGCGATGGCAATGAACGGCAGATCGATTCTGACATTCTCGCCAAATGTTTGCTTGCTGCCCGGAAAAAGAGCCGCCTTGCCGAAAGCCTTGGCAAGATCACGGTGGATTCGCCTATTCCTTACCTTTTGTCGGACCTGTCGAACGAAGTGCAAACCCAGATGGGTAAGCTCGACAAGGCGACCTCTGCTGCGCCCTTCATGCGGATCAAGAACAAGCTTGATGAGGTAAAGGCCGATCCGCGCTACCAATTCATGTTCTCCGGCATGCTTGTTGGCGACACCATGGCCGACTTTATCGGCAAAATTTTCCGCATGCCCAGCCGCGGCAAGCCGATCTCGATCATCGATGTTTCCGGCGTGCCATCTGACGTGACCTCAACCGTTGTTGCCGTGCTTAGCCGCCTTGTGTTCGACTTTGCCATTTGGGGCCGCGAAGAAAAAACCCGCCCCATTTTGCTCGTTTGCGAAGAGGCTCACCGCTATGTTCCAAGCGAGAAAAACGCCGATGGTTCAAGCGTCGGCACCATCCTCAGCCGGATCGCGAAAGAGGGCCGGAAATACGGCATCTCGCTGGGCCTCATTACCCAGCGCCCCTCCGATTTGGCCGAGGGCGTCTTGTCGCAATGCGGCACGATCATCTCCATGCGCCTCAACAATGACCGCGACCAAGCCTTTGTGAAAGCGGCCATGCCCGAGGGCGCTCGCGGGTTCCTCGATTCCATTCCGGCCTTGCGCAATCGCGAGTGCATTATCTGCGGCGAGGGTGTTGCCATCCCCATCCGCGTGACCTTTGACAATCTCGACGAGGCCAAACGGCCAGCCTCTGAAGACCCCAGCTTTATCGAGCTGTGGAACAATAGCGGCGGCGAGGAAGAGCAAGTGGAACGCATCGTTCAACGCTGGCGCGCGCAGGG
>CAZPJO010000561.1:0-1615 GCA_964586895.1 uncultured Roseicyclus sp. | reverse complement strand
CCGTGCGCCTGCCCGCGCGCCGCGCCGCCACCTTAAAGAAGGCCGCGCGCGAGGCCGACGCCAGGTCGCAAGGCAAGCTGGATCTTTGATACCAACCTCCGCGCCAAAATCCGCGCGGCGATTGACGGCAGCCGATCCTGACCCTCCGGCGGGACGCATCCAATGAGTTACGGAAAAACTACAAATAAACTACAGAAAAATGCATGCGCCCCGGAAGGCGCCGCGCGCCCTTGCCGCCTCCCGCGTCAGCGGCCATAAAGGCGCGAAATTGACGCGGAAAGACCCATGCCAAGTTACGAGTACAAAGTGATCCCCGCCCCCGAAAAAGCCCGCAAGGTCAGGGGCTTGAAGGGTCCCGCCCTGTTCGCCCACGCGCTGGAAGAGGCGATGAATGAGCTCGGACAAGACGGCTGGCAATACCTCCGCGCCGACACCCTCCCCCAGGAAGAGCGCGCGGGCCTCACTTCCAAGACGACAACCTACCGTAACCTCTTGGTTTTTCAGCGCGAAATCGCAACCGACGCCCCCGACCCGGTCGCAAAACCCGCGCCCGAGCCCGAGGTCGAAGATCCCGCGCCGGAAGAGGCCGAAAACATCTGGGAAGACCCTGAAAAGATTGAGGAAAGTGGCCTTGAGCGCGTGCTATTCCCGGATCGTCAACGCTAACGCGTGGATCTCCGCCAAAAGCTCTTTTCCCAGCGCCGCATGCACCGCCCGGTGCTTCGCGATCCGCCCAAGCCCTTGAAACGCCTCGCTTTCTACCGTCACGCGGAAATGGCTCTCGCCTCCGTCCTGAAATCCCGCGTGCCCCCGATGCGCTTCGCTCTCGTCCACAACCTCCAAAACCCGTGGCGAAAACGCATTTCGCAACGCTCCTTCGATTTTCTCCGCCCGTCCCACCATTTTCTGCCCCTCACACCTTTCCCTCGCCAGCCGAAACTCTAAACTGCCAGTCCCGAGTCGAGAAGGGCAGACAGATGACCGACAAAGACCCGTTCAATTTTGATCTCCGCGTGTCCACGGACAAAAAGAAGCGTCGCACCGGTCGGCGCGGCATGTCGGGCGCGTTCGAGACGTCGCAGCGGGTCTGCGAGCACCCCGGCTGTGAGGAACAGGGGCAATATCGCGCGCCCAAAGGCCCTGATAATCTTGAGGAATTTCTGTGGTTCTGCCGCGACCACGTCCGCGAATACAATCTGAAGTGGAATTTCTTCGATGGCACCACCGAGGCCGAGATGAACGCGCAGATGGACCGCGACCGCGTTTGGGACAGGCCCACCAAGCCGTTCAAGCAATCCGCCGAGGAAAAGGCCTGGGCGCGGCTCGGTATCGAGGACCCGCATCAGGTTCTGGGCCAGAACGCCACGCAAAACCCCGGTCGCAAGGGCGGCGGCACCAAGGGCCGCAGGTTGCCCCCGACCGAGCGGCGGGCCGTCGAGATCCTGGAGGTCAACGACAACGCCTCCAAGCCCGAGATCCGCAAGGCCTACAAGGCGCTGATCAAGGTGCTGCACCCCGACATGAACGGCGGCGACCGCAGCCAGGAAGAACAGCTGCAAGAAGTTGTCTGGGCATGGGATCAGATCAAGGACAGCCGCAACTTCAAGGACTGACC
>CAZPJO010000560.1:0-1619 GCA_964586895.1 uncultured Roseicyclus sp. | reverse complement strand
CTCCCCATGCAGAAACATCTGCGCTGGCGCATCCGCCCTCGGCACGAACCGGATGCGCGATGTCACCCGCGTCGCCTCAGCCGCCAGCGCAAAGTTCAGCGACACCGCCTCGATCTCCCACGGGAACGGCGCGTAATCCTCCAACCGGATGGGCTGCGGGGCTGCGGGGCTGGCATCTTTCATCGGGCGATCTCCTTGGGGCTCCTTGGGGGCTACCGCATAGCTAGAGCGCCGCCCGACCCCGTGCAACCAACCCACCTGCTTGCTCTCGCAAACAGCCATGCTATCTCTGCGCCCATGGCAAATGTTCTTGTTTGGTTCAAACGTGATCTGCGGGTGCAGGACAACCCCGCGCTGGCTCTGGCCGCCGCGCGCGATGGGTCCGTCCTGCCGCTCTACATCGCGGAACCCGACGCCTGGACGCAGCCCGACGCCTCCGCCCGTCAATGGCGCTTCATCACCGAATGCCTGGACGGCCTGCGCGCGGATCTCGCCGCCCTTGGCGCGCCCCTGATATTGCGCCACGGCGCCGCCATCGACACCCTGCAAGCGCTCTGCGCCGCCCACGACATTTCCGAAATCATCAGCCATGAGGAAACCGGCAACCTCTGGTCCTACGCCCGCGACCGCACTGTCGCCGCCTGGGCGCGGGGCGCGGGCATCCGCTGGACCCAAGTGCCGCAGATGGGCGTGCACCGCCGCCTGCCGTCGCGCGACGGATGGGCCAGGACCCGGGATCAGGCCATGCGCCTGCCGCAAACCGACACGCCGACCGCCCTGCGCCCCCTGCCGCTTGATCCCGGACGGGTCCCCGATGCCCGCGACCTCGGCCTGCCCTTCGACCCGTGCCAAGGGCGTCAAAAGGGCGGCCGCGCCATGGCACTCTCCACCCTCGGCTCGTTCCTGACCTCGCGCGGGCAGGACTACCGCCGCGCCATGTCCTCGCCGCTCGACGGGGCGACGGCCTGCTCCCGCCTCTCCCCTCACCTCGCCTTCGGAACGCTGTCCTCGCGTGAAGCCGTCCACGCCAATGCCGCCCGCCGCGCAGACCTGAAAGGCACGCGCTCGGGATGGCTCGGCTCGCTGAAAAGCTTCGAAGCCCGCCTCGCCTGGCGCGACCACTTCATGCAGAAACTCGAAGACCAACCCTCCATCGAAACCCGCTGCCTGCACACTGCCTACGAGGGTCTGCGCCCGACCACCCCCGATGCCACCCGCCTGCACGCCTGGGAACAGGGCGAAACCGGCCTGCCCTTTGGCGCCATCAGCTCGCCCCTCGGCCTCATGAATATCAGTCGCCTGCTCGTCTACAAGCTGGGCAGCCACGCCGAGCTGCCCATCATCGAAACGAGGGAGCAAACGCTGCCGGAGCACGCACTGCCGGCACCTTCAGCCGAAACGATCGCCGAAGGTCGCCAGCTCTTCGGCACCTACTGCTCGGTCTGCCATGGCGGCAACGCGATCAGCGGCGGGCTCGTCCCCGATTTGCGATACCGGATTGGCGACCTCGACACCGTCTGGCAATCCATCGTCATCGACGGTGCCCTTGCGCCGAACGGAATGCCGGCCTGGCGCGATTTCATGACGGGCGGACGCGCCGGACGGCTGCTGGCCTGCGT
>CAZPJO010000559.1:0-1623 GCA_964586895.1 uncultured Roseicyclus sp. | reverse complement strand
CCCTGTTAATCAATTGGTCGTAGGTTCGATCCCTACCGCCGGAGCCAATTTTCCTGACGATTGTCACCTTTGAACGGCCGCGCGCGGTGGTGCGTGACTTGCGCTATACTTATGGCCAAATCGGCACATCGCCGTTCCATTGAGGTCAGGCGACAGGCCCGGCGTGACAGACGCGTGGGTGTTTTGGCCAAGCGCCCTGCGACGTGACAGGGGGGATGCAAGGCACCGGGCCTGGCCTGACTTACCCGAAGATGAAATCCTCGGAGGTCAGGTTGTCTACCGAGACGAGCACGGCGTTTTCGGGAACTTCACCCTCCACGGCGGTATTATCGCTATTCTGGGTGGCGCCAATAATTTCCGGGCCGGCGGGCGCGTCGGGGGCTTCGAGCACCGGGGCTTCTCGCGCGGGCTGCACGTCGGGTGTTGTGACGACTTCAGGTGAGGCACTGTTAACCTCATCGCGAAGCTCGGGGGCGCCCGTGCGGCTCGCCCGGGTCTGCTCGTTGCCGGGTTCGGCCTGCTCAAGGGCGTGGGCCTCCTGCTCGGCCTGTAGGGCTGCGATACGTTCGCGAACGTTCCGGAAAGAACGGGACGGGGCCATGGTGGATGTCTCCTCTATGGATTGAGGAACAGGGAAAATGGGGCTGAAATCCTGATCGCCGGGCGACTTAGACGCGACAACCCCATGCTGTAAAATCACGTCCCATGGAGAGATTGTGAGAAACCGGAACGAATAATATCCGGGGCTCGGGTGGAACCATGGCGCTCCGCCGCCCTGTCGAAAGGGGGCCGGGTATCATTGCGTTTCATCATCTTGGCCACGACCGCCCGAACATGCCTCATGCGTCAGTTCTGATGCGGGGATGGAACAGGTCTGCCGGGTGGCGTTGCCCGCGATACGCCCATTGCGTTCGGCCGGGTTGGGGGCAATGGAGAGGACGGCGTTGCATGCGGTCGACGCACCCACTCGGCGCTTCAAGGCTGACTTTGACCGGCGACCCGGAATGAAGCAGCGCCGCAGCAGCGCCCAAGATCCTGATAAAAAATATAATTTACAATCTTGAGAGATTTTCGTGAAAGTCTTTACAAAAGGATGTTCTGCTTACCCGTCAAAGTAGAGTGCAACTGTTTCGTCCTCCATAGTCATCGGGAGCGATTGCGCCGGAGGAGGCGCATCCGCTCGTATCATGGGAGGAATACATGAGTTTTTCGAAAGTCTCGCGCCGCGGGGTTCTCAAAGCTGGCGCCGCGTCTGGTGCCGTTTTGGCCACACCAACGCTTTTCACCAGTGCCGTCTGGGCCGACGGGCACACCGGTTTCACCAATGCTCCGGGCGAAGGCTCGGTCACGCTTGGCTTCAACGTGCCCCAAACCGGCGCCTATGCCGACGAGGGTGCGGACGAGCTGCGCGCCTATCGTCTGGCGGTTGCACACCTGAACGGTGAAGGCGACGGCGGCATGCTGAACACCTTCTCCGAGCGCAACCTTGACGGCACCGGCATTCTTGGCCGCCGCGTCGAATATGTGACCGGCGACACGCAAACCAACTCCGATGCCGCACGTGCATCGGCACGCTCGATGATCGAACGCGACAACGCGATCATGATCACCGGCGGCTCGTCC
>CAZPJO010000558.1:0-1634 GCA_964586895.1 uncultured Roseicyclus sp. | reverse complement strand
GGTGTCCATCCGGCCGCGCACCACAACCGCCTCTGGGCAGAGTTTGAGCGCCTGAAACATTGGCATGGCCGAGCGCACGCCCTTGATCCGCGCGATGTAACACGCGGTTGAAACCACGCCGCGCCGCCCGCCGCCGATGATCACGGGCTTGTCGCGGATGTCGGGATTGTCGCGTTTCTCGACCGAGGCGTAGAACGCATCGCAATCCATATGCGCAATGGACAGGTCGAACAGCTCGGGATGCGATGTCACACGGGGGCTGCGACACGCCGGACAGCGGCGCGCATCATCGAACGTGGTCAGGCAATCGCGGCAGAGGGCAGGCATGGGCGCAAGGATACGCGGCTTTGGGGCGCACCGGAAGATGTGGTAAACAGGCGGGGTGGAGGGGGTCGATATGGCAGAGCCGAAACAAGGGCGTGTCGCGTGCCGCACCCCGGCGGCGGGCAAGGGTGGGACCAGCAACATTCCGGTCTGGAAATTCGACCTGATCCGGGGCGCGATCCGCGATGTCCTGGCGCAGGCGGGTCCGGAGGGGATGGCGAACAAGGACCTGCGCGATGCGGTCGGTGCGCGGTTGAGCGCGGAAGATCTGGCGCGGCTGGGCAAGCTGGGCTGGCATGTCGTGACCGTGAAGCTGGAGATGGAGGTGCGGGGCGAAATCATCCGTCTGCCCGGCAAGGGACCGATGCGCATCGCGTCAGCCTAGCGTCTTTTCCATGTAGATGCGGTCGAGGCCCTGTTCGTGCCGTTCTTCCACCACGACGAAGCCGGCGCGCTTGTAGAGGGCGATGTTGGAGGCCATGCGCGCATGGGTGTAAAGGATCACCCGCTCAAGTCCCGCTGCCCTGGTGGCACGCTCGGCCTCCGCAATGAGAGACCGACCGATACCCCGCCCCTGCGCGCGGGGATGTACGGCGACGTTTTCCAGCAACATCGAGCTTTTGAGCGGGCGAAGGACGAGCATGGCCACCATGCCCGACTCATCATCCACCAGGTGCATCACGCCGTCGGCAATCGTCTGGCTGTAATCATCGCGCATTGGCCCGGGCACGACGCGGATAACCTTGACCCAAGGCGTGTAGGCCGCGGTCACAAGCGCTTCCACCGCCGCAAGGTCATCTGCTCGGGCCCGGCGTGTTTTGACGTTGGACATGGGCAACACCTCTGTCGAATGCGACGGATCGGGCGCAGGAAGGGGGTGGAGTTGCCGCCCCGGAACCCTCATATCGTTGCATATGAAGCTAGAAGACCAAATCAGAGGATTTTTGGCCATGCTGGAAGATTTGACGGGCGGTTTGCTCGGCGGAAGCGGGTTCGTGCTCGCCATCGCACTTTTTATCATTCTTTGTATCTATCTCGGCATCCGCATCGTGCCGCAATCGGAAAAACATGTGGTCGAACGCTTCGGCCGCCTGCGCTCGGTGCTTGGGCCGGGGATCAATTTCATCGTGCCGCTTCTGGATTCCGTAGCCCATAAGGTCTCTATTCTGGAACGTCAGCTGCCCAATGCCAGCCAGGACGCCATCACCAAGGACAACGTGCTGGTGCAGATCGACACCTCTGTGTTCTACCGCATCACCAATCCCGAAAAGACCGTATACCGCATCCGCGACGTCGACGCGGCCATCGCC
>CAZPJO010000557.1:381-1637 GCA_964586895.1 uncultured Roseicyclus sp. | reverse complement strand
AGGGCGCCGCGCGGATCGACCTCAAGCGCATGCTCAAGGAGTTGGAGGACGAGGGCCATATCGAGAAAAAGGGCCGCCTCTACCGCGACCCCGGCAAGCTCCCCCCCGTGGGTGTGATGATCGTGCAGGCCCCCGATGGCGATGGGGATCTGTTCGCGCGTCCGATGAACTGGGATGGCGACGGGCCCGCGCCGCGTGTGCTCTATACCCCGCGCCAAAGCGATCCGGCCGTGGGCGAAGGCGACCGCATCCTGGCCAAGCTTTTTGAGGTTACCGGTGAAGACCACCATTACACCGCCAAGCTGATCCGCAAGATCGGAACCAACCCGCGCAAGATCCTCGGCATTTTCCGCACCGGGGCCGAGGGCGGGCGCATCCAACCCATTTCCAAAGGCTCCGACAAGGAATGGATCGTGCGTCCGGGTGACACCCATGGCGCGAAAGACGGCGAGTTGGTTGAAGGGGAACTCGCGGGACCCAAGGCGCGCATGGGCCTGCCGCGGGCGCGCATCACCGACCGTCTGGGCGACCCCGGTGCGCCGCGCGCCGTGTCGCTTATCGCGATCCATGAAAACGGCATTCCCGATGCCTTCCCCGATACGGTCGTGGCCGAGGCCGATGCCGCCAAACCCGCAACGATGAAGGGCCGGGAAGACCTCCGCGATCTGCCGCTCGTCACCATCGACCCGGCCGATGCCCGCGATCACGACGATGCCTGTTACGCCCATGCCGACACCGATCCCGGCAACGACGGCGGCCATGTGATCTGGGTCGCCATCGCCGATGTCGCGTATTACGTGCGCCCCGGATCGGCGCTGGACCGCGAGGCGCGCAAGCGGGGCAATTCCACCTATTTCCCCGACCGGGTCGTGCCGATGTTGCCCGATACGCTGTCGGGCGATCTGTGCAGCTTGCACGAAGGTGTCGACCGCGCCGTGCTTGCCGTGCGCATGGTCATCGGGGCCGATGGGCAGAAGATTGGCCATTCCTTCCACCGCGCCCTGATGCGCTCTCCGGCGAGCTTGCATTACGAAGAAGTCCAAGCCGCGCAGGATGGCACACCCAACGACCGCACTGCGCCGCTTCTCGACGATGTGATCCGTCCGCTTTACGCGGCTTACGCAGCGCTTGTGACGGCCCGCGAACGGCGGCAGCCGCTGGAGCTGGACCTGCCAGAACGGCGCATCGAATTGGGCGATGACGGCACCGTCACCTCCGTGGCCTTCAAGGAGCGGCTGGACGCCCATAAGCTGATC
>CAZPJO010000557.1:0-371 GCA_964586895.1 uncultured Roseicyclus sp. | reverse complement strand
ACCCTCGCCCGAGAAACTCGACGCTCTGCGTGAGGTGGCGCAGGCCTCGGGCCTGACGCTGGCCAAGGGTCAGGTGCTCAAGACCTCGCATCTCAACGCGCTCTTGTCGCAGGCCAGCGAAGAGCATTCCGAACTGATCTCGATCTCGACCCTGCGCTCCATGCAGCAGGCCTATTACAATTCTGAAAACTTTGGCCATTTCGGCCTCGCGCTACAGCACTACGCGCATTTCACCTCGCCCATCCGGCGCTATGCCGACCTGATCGTGCACCGCGCCCTGATCGCCGCCCACGGCTGGGGGCAGGATGGGCTACAGCCCGAAGATATCGACCGGCTCGACGAAACCGCCAAGCTGATCTCGGACACCGAGC
>CAZPJO010000556.1:0-1643 GCA_964586895.1 uncultured Roseicyclus sp. | reverse complement strand
CGATGGGACCAAATTATCAGCCGCGCCTGAACGCGGTGCTGCGCGGGTTCATGCATGCCAAGTTGATGGGGCTGTTGCAGGGCGACGAGACGCTGGACATGTTCCGCGACCCGATGCATGCGGACATGCCGAAGCCGCAATGGGGCGAGACCGAGCGGATGGTGGGCGACGACCTGGGCTAGGGTCCGGAGTGTGCGGGCGGGCATTGGGGACATGTGCGACCGAGGCCATGGCGCATGCCAAGCGACAGGAGCCATGACAGTGGACCGGTGGGCGATTCGCGGTTAACCTGCGTGGTGTCCATAGGGAGATTACCATGAAATATCTGCTACTTGCGGCCAGTGTTTTGGCCCTTTCTGCGTGTGTCTTCGAGCCGACGACACCTTCGCCTGATCCTTCGGGTGGGGGCGATCCTGCGTTGCAGGATACTGGTGTCTGCGTCGATGCGAACGGCGATTTCGCGCCTTGCGAATAAGGAACGACGGCCCGCCGTTGGAGAGATCCGGGGCGGGCCGGGATCGTTAACCACAGGCGGTGGTTTCAGCGAATGACCCAAGGCGCGCGGAAGGCTTTCCAAGGCTTGGTCACGCGCTGCTTGAACGTGCCTATGTGGGTGGGAGAGACAGAGGGTGTGGTGGTCGCGAGGTATGGTAGCGGTTTGCGGGTTGGACAGCAAAAGCGGGCGCTGAGGCTGAGATGAATCGTTGGATATGGATTGCGCTTGCGGGGGCCGTTTTCTTGGCCGTGTGCGCCGTGGCGCTGGGGCCGCGGGCGGTGACCGTGGGGGCCGGACAGCAGGCCGTGGTGGAGCGGGACGGCGGCGCGGAGGTTCTGGACGCGGGGCTTCATATTGTGGGTGCCTTTGCGGGGCAGGTCACGGTTTACGACGTGTTTTTCGAGCGCTTGCACCGGATCGAGGCGGCGGTTGTGGCGGATGCGTGCCCTGTCGCGGTGGAGCTTGTTTACAACGTTGGCGACGTGATCGCATTCCATGAAAGCGGCGGAGATTTCGGGGCGATCGGGGGGCTGGATGCCGAGGTTAGGCAGAGCCTTGCGGGGATGGAGGTGCGGTTGGATGCGCCGCTTGGCGATGTGGCGACGGCGTTGCGCGCGGATGTGAGCGGGGCGGTCCCGGAGGGGTTGGAGATCTTGCGGGTGAATATGGACCCGGGGCCATGTGCGCCGGAGCCGCCGCGTGTCGTGATGCAGCGTGGCGAGCGGATTGCGTTGGAAAACATCGGCGCGCTTGGGGCAGAGCGGGTGCCGCTTGGGGAGGTGGCGCTGGTGTCGGGGGATGACGGTCGGTTTGATCTGGAGCGGGCCGTCGCGACATATGATGTGGTCGATGCGGCGCGGGTGCGGGCGTGCTTTGGGGATACCCCCGATTTGGTGGCAAATGTGGTTGGAAATGTGGTGCAGCAGAGCGTTCGGATGGGCGTAGGAACCGGAATGTCACGCGACATTGCCGCGACGCTTGGTGCGTTGGATGAAGCCGATCCGGGCGGGCGGATCGCGCAGATGCGCGACGACTGCGGGTTGCGGATCGGGGGTTTGGACCTGTCGGAGGCGGCCTTGTGGCCGGTGGTGCACGTGGTGGATTGCGGCGAGACGCCGGATGCGGCGGTCTGTCTGGAGTGAGGGGG
>CAZPJO010000555.1:0-1652 GCA_964586895.1 uncultured Roseicyclus sp. | reverse complement strand
CGCCCACCCATGTGGCGGTGGTGTTCGACAAAGGATCGCACACGTTCCGCAACGACCTTTACGATCAATACAACGCCAACCGCGATGCGATGCCGGAGGATTTGCGCCCGCAGATCCCATTGACCCGCGAGGCGACGCGCGCCTTCAACCTCGCCTGCATCGAGTTGGAGGGGTTCGAGGCCGACGATATCATCGCCACCTTCGCCCGGCAGGCACGCGAGGCAGGCGGGCGGTGCACCATCATTTCGTCGGACAAGGACCTGATGCAATTGGTCGGCGGCGGGGTCGAAATGCTCGACCCGATGAAGAATGTGGTGATTGATGTAGAAGGGGTGGAGGCCAAGTTCGGCGTGGGCCCCGACCGCGTCGTCGATGTGCAGGCGCTGGCTGGTGACAGCGTCGACAACGTGCCCGGTGCGCCCGGGATCGGGGTCAAAACGGCGGCCCTTTTGATCAACGAATACGGGGATTTGGACAGTCTTCTGGCGCGGGCCGAAGAGATCAAGCAGCCCAAGCGGCGTCAAACCCTGATTGACCATGCCGATCAGATCCGGCTGTCGCGGCAATTGGTGTTGCTCGACGATCAGGTTGTGCTGGACGAGGCGCTGGACGATCTTGATGTGCGTGCGCCCGAGGCGAGTAAGCTTCTGGAATTCCTTGCGGAAATGGAGTTCCGCACCCTGACCAAACGGGTGGCCGACAGCCTTGGGGCCGACGCCCCGGTGATCGCGGAAGCCGAACCCGAGGCCGCCCCCGACGCGCCCGAGATGCCCGCGCTCAGGGATGCGGTTTATGACATTGTGCGCGACGTTGCGGCGTTGAAGACATGGGTCGACCGGGCCGTCGCCCGCGGCGAGGTGGCGTTTGATACCGAGACCACGTCGCTCAACGAAATGGCCGCCGAATTGGTCGGCGTGTCGCTGTGTGTTGAGCCTGGCCATGCCTGCTACATTCCCCTGCAACATCGCGGTGGCGGCGACGATCTTTTCGCCGATACCTCGCTGGCCGAGGGGCAGATCGGGTTGGACGACGCATTGGCCGTGCTCCAGCCGATGTTGGAAGACCCCAGTGTCGTGAAGATTGCGCAGAACGCCAAATATGATGTGAAGGTGCTGGCGCGCTACGGCGTGGATGTGGCCCCGATCGACGATACAATGTTGCTGTCTTATGCGCTTCATGGCGGGTTGCATGGCCACGGGATGGACGCCCTTTCCGAGCGCTACCTTGGCCATTCTCCCATTCCGATCAAGGAGTTGATCGGGTCCGGCAAATCCGCGATCACCTTTGATCAGGTCGAGATCGACAAGGCCGCGCCCTATGCGGCCGAGGATGCCGACGTGACATTGCGGTTCCACAAACTGTTCAAACCGCGCCTGCACCGCGAGGCCGTGACGCGCGTTTACGAGCGGCTGGAACGGCCCATGGTGCCGGTCCTCGCGCGGATGGAACGCTCGGGCATCAAGGTGGACCGAGATGTGCTCAGCCGGATGTCCAACGCCTTCGCGCAGAAAATGGCGGGGCTGGAGGCCGAGATCCACGAGCTGGCCGGCGAGGCGTTCAACGTCGGATCGCCCGCGCAACTGGGCGAGATCCTGTTCTATAAGATGGGCTTTGAGGGCGGCAAGAAGGGCAAGAATGGCAAATACTCAACC
>CAZPJO010000554.1:0-1653 GCA_964586895.1 uncultured Roseicyclus sp. | reverse complement strand
CAACAGAGGATCTTGAGCCCGGCACACGCCTTGTGCAGCTTGGCGCCTTCGACACGCCCGACCTTGCCCGCACCGAATGGGCGCGGCTTGCGCAAGCCCATCCGGATTTTTTCCTGGGCCGCGCGCGCGTGATCGAACAGGCCGCATCGGGCGGGCAGACCTTCTACCGCCTGCGCGCCCATGGGTTCGCGGATCTGTCCGCCTCGCGCCGTTTCTGTGCGGCACTGGTCGCGCAAGGGGCCGCCTGCATCCCGGTCACTGTCCGGTGACACAGGCCGCAACGATTCTGGGATGTGCCGGGCCGACCCTGCTGCCGGAGGAGAAACGCTTCTTTGCGGACGCGCAGCCCTGGGGCTTTATCCTCTTCACGCGAAACATCAACGACCCCGCGCAACTCTCTGCTTTGACGGCAGATTTACGCGATGCGGTTGGCTGGAACGCGCCGATCCTGATTGATCAGGAAGGCGGCCGCGTGCAGCGGATGCGCGGGCCTTACTGGCGCGATTGGCACCCGCCGCTTGATATGGTGGCCAAGGCCTCGGACCCGGTCCGTGCGCTCTACCTGCGCTATCGCTTGATTGCGGAAGAACTCCGCGACGTTGGCATCGATGTGCAATGCGGCCCCACTGCGGATGTCGCGCGCGAGGCCACACATGCCTTCTTGCAAAACCGCCTCTATGGCTTTGACCCCGACACGGTCATCGACCTGTCGAACGCCGTGGCCGAGGGCCTGACTGACGGGGGCATTCATCCGGTCGTCAAACACATCCCCGGCCATGGCGCGGCGAGTGTCGACAGCCACCATGATCTGCCGCGCGTCGGTCTGGATCGCGACACGCTCGACGCAACCGATTTCGCCGTGTTCGAGCAGATGGATCACATCATGATGGGGATGACGGCCCATGTCGTGTTTGAGGCGATTGACCCCGATCTGCCCGCGACGCTATCGCCCAAGGTGATGAAGGTGATCCGGGAAGACATTGATTTCGATGGCCTTTTGATGACCGATGATTTGTCGATGGAGGCGCTTCCGGGCACAATCGGCGCGCGCGCCGCCGCCGCACGCAAGGCCGGGTGCGACATGATCCTGCACTGCAACGGCGACCGCGCCGAGATGGAGCAGGTGTTGGAAAATTGTGGTCGGCTCAGCGGCGCGGCGCAGGCCCGCGCAGACACCGTCATTGCCCGCCGACCCGAGGTGCAACCGCTTGACATCCAAGCCGCCGAGGAGGACCTTTCAGCCCTTCTGGGCGGAGAGGTTTATGTCTGAGGCCAGCTCTGACGCGGGGCAACCTGCAAACAGCGACGATTGGGATCAGGTGACCGCGCGGCGTGAGGCCGAGGCGCTGATTGTCGATGTGGATGGCTTCGAGGGGCCGCTTGACCTTCTCCTGACGCTCAGCCGCACGCAGAAGGTCGACCTGCGCAAGATCTCCATCCTGGCGCTGACCGAGCAATACCTTGCTTTCATTGAAGAAGCGCGGCAGTTGCGCATCGAATTGGCCGCCGATTACCTTGTGATGGCGGCTTGGCTCGCGTTCCTGAAATCCAAGCTTCTCCTGCCGCCGGAACCGGGCGAAGAGGGGCCATCAGGCGAAGACCTCGCCGCGCATCTGGCGTGACAGCGAGGCGGAGTATCTGACGCTGGCCGCT
>CAZPJO010000553.1:303-1666 GCA_964586895.1 uncultured Roseicyclus sp. | reverse complement strand
CGGATATGTAGCGGATAAAACCCTACCTCGCGCAGCATCGCCTGCGCCTTGCCGCAGCTCTGCGCATCCCCCACCAACTCGATCAGAGGCAGCAGATAGACAGGGTTGAACGGATGCGCCACAATCGCCCGTGCGCCACCGGCGTTGAGGTCCGAGGGTTTGAACCCGCTGGTCGACGACGCGATGATCGCCTCTGCGGGCGCGTGCAGATCAAGCTGCTCCAACACTTTGTGCTTCAGATCAAGCCGCTCCGGCACGCTTTCCTGCACCCAATCCACCCCCGCGACCGCATCCGCGATATCGTCGGTGAACCGCAACGAACCTTCCACGGGCAGTGCCCGATCATAAAGCGCGGGCAAAGCACGGCGGGCATTGGCCATCACCTCCGCGATCTTGCGTTCCGCCTCCGGGTCCGGGTCAAAGATGGCCACATCCCATCCGTTCAACACGAACCGCGCGGCCCATCCGCCGCCGATGACGCCGCCGCCGATGATCGCCGCCTTCATGGGGTCACGCTCCGCTGCAATGGCCCAAGATCGTAGCCGTTGAAATCGAGCACCTCTCGCGCGGCGGCCAGCCGATCCGGCGGGATCTCCGGGTCTCGGTTCAGGATCCAGCCGACCCGCCCGTTCGGCGCGCCGACCACTGCGGTGCGATACCCCTCATCGACCCAAAGCACCCAATACGGCGCTGCAACCGGCACACCCCGGAGCCGAACGGCAAGCCGCCCCAACCCCTCGTTTGTGGCCGTGCCAGTGATCGTTTCGGTCGGTTGACCGCTGGCATCCAGGCAGGTGTTCGTCACCGTCAGAACGCCGGGTGTGTCGGACAGGCCATAGTCGGCAATCGCACCGGCGCAGTCGGATTGGAACGGGTTCGGATAGCGATACACCTCGTACCAGCGTCCCACATATCGGCCCGGATCGAATGCGGCGGCCGAGGCGATCTGTACGTCGTCGTCGCGGTAAGACGGCCCAAGCGCCACGTCACACGCGGCAATTGCGAGGACGCCTGCAAGGCTGAGGAGCGATCGTAGTTTCATACCGGAGCCTGCTTTGTCAGGCCGAGTTTTTGGCGCACGGCAGCGGGTCCAATGATCCGCGCGCCCATGCCTTCGACAACGCCTACCGCGCGTTCGACCAGTTGCGCGTTTGTCGCCAGAACGCCCTTTTCCAGCCAAAGGTTATCCTCCAGCCCGACGCGGACATTGCCCCCCGCCAGAACCGCCGCCGCTGGCGGCCGCCATGTTGTGCACGGGGCGCCCCCAACTCCCGCCGCACGCGTGCACTGTCTCCTTGCGTAGCCCTGCACTGTGCCTCGCAAAGTTCTGATCAAGACAACCACCTGCGCAGTGAAAGGAGAA
>CAZPJO010000553.1:0-293 GCA_964586895.1 uncultured Roseicyclus sp. | reverse complement strand
CGGGCACGTTGTTGACCATCGCCATGAAGGTGTTCAGGTCATCCGGCGCGCCCCAAGGCACGCCCATGCACAATTGCACAAGGGCGGGGGCCTCCAGCACGCCATCGGCCACCAGTTGTTTGGCATACCAAAGATGCCCGGTATCAAACGCCTCGATCTCGGGCTTCACGCCCAGATCGGTCATCATCCGGCCCATCGCCTGCAGCATGCCGGGCGTGTTGGTCATCACGTAATCGGCCTCGGCAAAATTCATCGTGCCACAATCGAGCGTGCAGATCTCGGGCCTGCATTCG
>CAZPJO010000552.1:0-1666 GCA_964586895.1 uncultured Roseicyclus sp. | reverse complement strand
GACCTCGACCAACGCCGTGCGTCAGGACACCCAGGCGCTGATCAAACAGTGGTGGGACGAGCTTGGCATCGAGACAGAGCTGCGCAACATCGACGCGTCGGTCTTCTTCGGTGGTGATCCGGCATCGCCCGACACGTTCCAGAAGTTCTATGCAGACATCGAGATGTACACCAACAACTTCTCCGGCGTTGACCCGCAGGCCTACATGGCAAGCTGGCTCTGCAGCGACATGCCAAGCCCCGCGTCGCAGTGGCAGGGCAACAACGTGCAGCGCTTCTGTGATCCGGCCTATGACGCGCTCGTCGAAGAGATGGCCGGCACGGCCGATCTCGAACGGCGCGGTGAATTGGCCCAGATGATGAACGACATGGTTGTTCAGTCCGGCTCGATCGTTCCGCTGATCCACCGTGGCGGCGTGTCCGCACATGCCAACTCCCTCGGCGGCATCCGCATGTCCGACTGGGATTCGGAACTGTGGAACATCGCCGAATGGCACCGCATCCCCGAGTGATGTGATCCGAGGCCCGCGCAGCAGATGTTGCGCGGGCCAACGCCCCTTCCTTGCCCTTTTCGCCCGCGTGCGCCCCTCGACAGAATGGCCATATGACCCTCCGCATTTTGCCACTGGCCCTCTGCCTCTGCGCCCTGGCACCCTCCGCAAACGCCTTTGCGGCGATGGATTGCGTGGGGAGCGATGTCTGCACATCCGACCGCTGCACCCCTTTGATGCAGGTTTTCACGATTTCCTTCGATTGGACCGCGCCCTCCGCGACCGTCGAGCTGAACGACCGCACGATCCGCCTTGATATGGCCGGCACTGACGACGACACCTTTCCGGGCACCGCCGGCGCATTGACCTACACCAACGCCGACGACGCGGGCCTGATCCTCAACTTCGACATGCACGATATCACCATGACCCTCTTTCCAGGCGACGGCACACGCCACATCGCCGCCTGCTCCGCCCGCGAGGCCGCCTGAATGCTGACCTTCACGATCCGCCGATTGCTTACCGCGATCCCGACGCTGCTTTTCATCAGCTTCATCATCTTCATCATCGTGAAGCTCTCGCCGTCCGATCCGACCGCGAACCTTCCGCTGACCATTCCGCCCGATGTGCGCGAACAGATCCGCGAAAGCCTCGGCGTCAACGATCCGATCCTCGTGCAGTATTTCAAATGGCTGAAACTGATGGTCTGGGATGAACCCCTGCACCTGATCGACGGCTGGTTCGGCACCGATATCGCGCCGCCCGATACGCCCGGCTCGCGCATCATCTCGTATCAGACCCGCTCGCCGGTCATGGACCTGATCATGCAACGCATGCCGCAGACGCTGTGGGTTGTGGGCACGTCCTATATCGTCGGCATCCTGATCGCCCTGCCGCTCGGGATCATCTCGGCCTACAAGCAATATTCGGTCTTCGATCAGCTCGGCACCTTCGTCTCGATGCTCGGCTTTTCGGTGCCGACCTTCTTCACCGGGGTCCTTTTCATCGTGATCTTCGCGGTGAACCTGCAATGGCTGCCCTCGGTCTATGATACCACTCTGGAAGTCACCGATTGGGACAGCTTCGTGCAGCAATTCAAGCAGATGATCATGCCGGTCATGGTGCTTGGCCTGTTCAACGCCAGCCAGATCAGCCGCTACATGCGGGCCTCCATGC
>CAZPJO010000551.1:369-1669 GCA_964586895.1 uncultured Roseicyclus sp. | reverse complement strand
GTTGTAGCTGGAGTCGCCAGACTTCAGGCATCATCATCAACTACCGAATTCTGGCGAATCCGGCTACTCAAATGTTGGACTTTGACCGACCGAAGAGCCTAATCAAAACAGATTATCAACTCAAAGGATTTAAGTTGTACCGCGAGCATGTTTCTGCACCAAGGCAGTTGACAGCGTAGGGAATTTGTCGCGTCATGGAGCTTATCAAAAAAGCACGCTTCACCGATCGACCTCTGGCCGCGCTTAAAGCGACCTATCGGTTGGACGAATGACACGCAAATCCCGTAGCGGCAGACTTAAGCTGTTAGCTTCAAACTCCATTTAAGCTGCCAGCTTCAAACTCCACCTAGCTGCCAGCTTCAAACTCCACCTAGCTGCCAGCTTCTAACTCCAAGGAAAAAAAGATGCCTAAATCAACTGCGCCACCGGTACGCGCCAATAAACCAAAACCAACCAACAAACCAAAACCATCCAACAAACCAAAACCAACCAACAAACCACCCAGCCCTTCCAAGCAGAAAGCCAACGCCGCTGTCATCGTTGAAACCAAAAACGATGAAGTCCATCTTTCGATCGACACCCGCACCTACCGCATCCGCGGCCTGCACAAAAACCACTCCTCCCAGCAGCTCAAAGTCAACATCTTGGCAACCCGCGATCAACTGGTCCACCTCGACACGCTCGACCTATACAAAGCACGTTCTCGCACCTCCTTCATCAAAGCCACCGCGACCGAACTGTTTACCGACAACGATGTCATCAAGCGTGACATCGGCACGATGTTGCTGAAGCTGGAACAGCTACAACAAGATCAAATCGAAGCCGCCACCCAATCGCAAAAGCCAATCGAACTCAACGGACTTGAGACACGCGACGCACTCAACTTCCTCAAAGATCCTAACCTCATCGACAATATTCTCACCGACTTCGACGCCTGCGGTTTAGCCGGCGAAGAAACCAATAAACTGATCTGTTATCTCGCCTGCATCTCACGCCGGTTGAAGAACCCGCTGGCGCTGCTGATCCAAAGCGGCAGCGCCGCGGGTAAAACAACCTTGATGGACGCAGCCTTATCCTTCGTTCCCGCCGAAGACCAAATCCGCTACTCGGCCATGACGGGGCAATCGCTGTACTACATGGGGCAGCAGAACATGAAACACAAGATCCTCGCGATCAGCGAAGAAGAAGGCGTCAGCCAAGCTTCCTACGCATTGAAGCTGCTGCAAAGCGACGGGCAACTCTCCATTGCCGCGGTCGGTAAGGACAGTGGCAACGGCCGGCAATCAACCGACACTTACAC
>CAZPJO010000551.1:0-359 GCA_964586895.1 uncultured Roseicyclus sp. | reverse complement strand
AACCACCACCAGTGAACATCCTGATCCCGAACTGCAAAACCGCTGCATCACTTTACGCGTCAATGAATCGTCCGGTCAAACGGCAGAAATCCACGACCGGCAACGACAGGGCTACGTGCAAAACAAAACCAAACGTCAGCCAGCGGAGATCAAAACCCTACATCAAAACGCACAACGTTTAATCGAACCGCTGCGAGTGATCATGCCATGGGCACAGCAGCTTACCTTCCGTCACGATCAAACGCGGATGCGGCGTGACAACGCTAAATACTTATCACTGATCGCGTCGATCACCTTGTTGCATCAGCATCAGCGTTCCAAGATCGAAATCGAAGGAGGTCAGCTGGCCATCGAATCCA
>CAZPJO010000550.1:0-1674 GCA_964586895.1 uncultured Roseicyclus sp. | reverse complement strand
CTTCTGTAGCTGCAAAGTCAGAAAGCGGTAGACGTATCTCTCTGACAACGCGTTTGTCAGGGGTCACAAACTCACGCGCGCTTACCACACCTTCGTCAAAGCTTGGGCACAACAAGATGCCAGACGCGATGCCAAATCGCTGCATATATACTTGCATCTGATAGTGATCAGCCGATGTTGGATCTTTGTATTTTGCATCACAAAGTAAAACGATCTTTTCATTTTTGTAGACAGTAATATCTGGCTCAAGCGAGTAATGTCCGCTCGCGTACAAAGAGATGTCTGATATGCCACCTTTACTGACTAAGTAGCCCTTACTTGCGTAAGCATCTCGCATAACGTTCCTAAGGTATTTCTCGTAAACATCCGCTGTATTGATAAGTATAGATCGACCAAGTACGTCGTTGTCGCCAAAACTACTGATACCGGATGATCCTAAAACGATTAACGCTAGCATTAATGCCTTTTGATAGTAGCCACGTGCGCCACCATAGTGACTTCTGGCAAACTTCTCTTCGACAACGTTCAAGTCACTCTGTAAGTCAGTACGAATGCGAAATCGCTTCTGGTAAGTTTGGACCAAGCCGCTAAACCGCGATCTCTCTTCAACGCTGAGATAGTCATGCGCAATGCTAACCGCTTTGCAAATCAATCGGTTTTCGGGGATATCAAAGGTTCTTTGCCTTACCTTTGAAACAACGGGATCAGATCGTCCCGCATTAATATTGGCGACTGTCTCAAGCGGCATGACATTGCCCAACGACACGGATGCACGCATACATTTTGCAGTCCGTCCAAACATAGCACCACGACGCAGAACCTCTGAGGCGGAATGCATCAGTGATAAAGCGACCACTTCATCTATGCTACGCGTCTCAGATACTGCATAGCTCGCAAAGCCTTCAAATTCGCGCTCCAAGTCGGCTAGTTGCCCTTCCGCCTTAAACAGTATGCGAAAAAAATTAACCTCTCCGACTTTCGGAAGAATCCTTAGAGTTGAGCCATCACCGAGCGCAAGCGCTCCGACCACACCATCGCACCTAACCCCGAAACGATCTTCGCGAAAGACCATTTGTATTCCAGAAGGTAATCCAGAAGGGAACAGTGACGGACGCAGCCCATCAAGCCACGTCAGGCTACCTTCATGAGCGTAATGAACGGTCATATGTTAGAGAAAAGCTGGTCTGCCAAGTTGTCGATCTTGCTAAGCTCCAGCCCTTTCAGTTCTCCAAGAAAATTATAAAGAACTGGTCGAATTCTCGTTTTGTAGTGACGCAAGATGCTCGAAGGCGAGGCACTGCTATCTATTGCGGCAAAATATCCGTGTCCAATCGGGTAGATATCAAGGATTTCTGCATATAGCTGTGCAACCTTTTTCCTTTCTGTTTCTGCAACTCCATTTTCGTGAAGCATCGCAGCTAAATCCTCAGCCCTGGGCGGAAACTCCACTGCTGCCATGCGACCCATCAAAGCGTCATCAACTTCTTCGGTAGACTTATCGACAGTATTCATCGTCATAATAAGAACGACGCTTTCTGGAATGAAAAAAACCTTTCCATCCCTCAAGCTAATGGCGTTATTTGAGCCACGATACTGATCTTCAATCAAAGAAAACACTTCACCCAAAGACTGAGTAATCTGAGTTCGATTTACCTCTTCAAGAACTATGAATTC
>CAZPJO010000549.1:256-1681 GCA_964586895.1 uncultured Roseicyclus sp. | reverse complement strand
CCGTGCGTCTGACCATTCCAGCGAGCGACAAATGCCAGACCATGAGCGATGTCTTCGATCTCGATATCCATCGGCGTCGGGTCAAGCAGATCAAGCCTGCGGCCAGACAGCATTCTTTGCCATGCACGCGGTGTTTTCATAGGGGCTGCATCAAACCAAAAGAAAAGAGGCGCAGGATTTGTCCCACGCCTCTTGTGTCGGTGTTTCAGGCCGTCGGATCAAGCGGTCTTGCGGCGCCGCGCGAAGGCAAACGCGCCAAGACCGGTCAGCAGAAGCAAACCGCCCGCCGGCACCGGGATCGGCGCAATCCGGGAAATCGCCTCAACGTCGGTGGACGCGCTCAGCGAAAAGCTGCCCGCACCCGAAAGATCGTCGATGCTCACGCCCGCCGCCAGAAAGCCAAGCCCGAGCGGGTCCAGCAGATCAGTGGTCGCAGTTGCGAGTGCGTCGAGGTCAGCCTGCGACAACACTTCGAAGGCGAGGTCGAATTCGCCCGCAAACCCGTTCGCGCCACGCACGCCCGGGGTGAGGGCCAGGGAAAACGCGCCGCCGTCGGCAAGATCCACCACAGTGCCGCTTGTGGCGACGCCCCGATCAAACGCGGCGATTGCGGAATCCACGGCTTCGGTCGCTTCGGCTGCGTCAAGCTGTCGGTTCTTGGACCCGACCGACGACGTGATGATCGTCAAACTGCGCGCCGCGAATTCGCTGCTGGTGGTGTATTGGCCGAAATCAGGGATCGCACCGCGATTTACCGAAAACGAAATCTCGCCGGAAACGGTGCCGAACCCAAAGGAGCCGCCTGTATTGGACAGCTCGAATCCGCCCTTCGCTTCAAGCGAGCTGATCGGCACGGCGGTTGCCGTCAAAGCCGCTCCGAACACGACGGATGCGGCAAGTGTCGCTCCGCCGATGAGACGTTTGATATTCATTGCGGCCTCCATGACCCCAGGTATGCGCGGCTTTTCGCCACTTTTTTGACGTGTACTTGACAAGCTTTAGACGAGATTGACTCGGCTGCAAGGCCATTCTCATGCTCTCGCATGTCATCCGCCCCGAAACTGCAACACTTGCGCAACATTGTTTGCGGTAACGGAAGAAGGTTCGGCAGGTCGCGCGCAGAGCCGGCACGCGGCGCGTCGCATTGCTCCGCCTCCGAGGGGCTGATATGGGATCGCGCAACAGGCATTTGATGCGCGCCGCAGGAGGCAAACCCATGAACGATTACGTTGTCAAAGACATCGCGCTGGCCGAGTTTGGCCGCAAGGAACTCGACATTGCAGAAACCGAAATGCCGGGCCTGATGGCGCTCCGTGAGGAATACGGCGCGGAGAAACCACTGGCAGGCGCGCGCATCGTCGGCTCGCTGCACATGACCATCCAGACCGCCGTTCTGATCGAAACGCTCAAGGACTTGGGCGCAGA
>CAZPJO010000549.1:0-246 GCA_964586895.1 uncultured Roseicyclus sp. | reverse complement strand
TGGGATTACCTCGACAAATCCTTCATGTTTCCCGATGGGCCGAACCTGATCCTTGATGATGGCGGCGATGCGACGCTTTACATCCTGCTTGGCGCGCGGGCCGAGGCGGGGGAAGAGATCATCCCCGTCCCGCAATCCGAGGAAGAAGAGGTCATCAAGGCGCAGATCGCCAAACGTCTGGCGGCCAGCCCGGGTTGGTTCACCAAGATGCGCGACCAGATCAAGGGCGTCTCCGAAGAGACCACC
>CAZPJO010000548.1:0-1691 GCA_964586895.1 uncultured Roseicyclus sp. | reverse complement strand
TTCGACCCCGGCAAAAAACAGCCCCTGCTGCACCACGCCAAAGATCAACGCCCCCAACGCGGCCCCCACGACCGAGCCATAGCCCCCGGTGAGAAGCGCGCCGCCAATCACCACCGCGATGATCGCCTCGAACTCCTTCAAGATGCCCCGATCCGCCGCCGCCGAGCCGAATTCAAACACCTGGCAGCAGGCGAACACCGTCGAACAAAACGCCGTCGTCATGAACATGCAGATCTTCACCCGGTCCACGGGCACGCCCACATACCGCGCCGCCTGCGCATCGCCGCCGGCCGCGAAGATCCAGTTCCCGAACCGTGTCCGCGTCAGGATCAGATGCCCGATCACCACCAGCACCAGCGCCCAGATGATCAGCATCGGGATACCGCTGATCACCGGCTCGCCTTCTCGATTGCCGCGTGTGAACGTGTCGACCCAACCGATGTCGGCCAGCCACACGAACAGCCACCCCATGATGTCCGTGGCAAAGATCGACGCCAGCCAATCGCCCTCGGCCGCCTCCTCGATCCCGCCGATAATCGTCCGGCTTTCCACCGTCTGCGGGATGAAGATCGTGAAGCCGCGCAGGATGAACAAAAACGCCAGCGTCACGATGAAACTCGGCAGCCCCGTGCGCACCACGATGAACCCGTTCAGCGCGCCGATTGAGATGCAAAGCGCAAAGGTGATCAGGATCGCCACCCACATCGGCAGGCCCCAGACCACACCGAACATCGCGATCGAAATGCCCGCGAACCCGATCATCGAGCCCACCGAAAGGTCGAATTCACCGGCCACCATCAACATGCACGCGCCCACCGCGATGATCATGAATTGCGCCGACACGACCGACCAATTCATGATGCCCTGCGCGTTGAACATGCCGCTGTCGCCCGCAAGCACGCCGAAGAACACGAACACCGCGATGGTGCCCACGATCCCGCCCAATTCGGGCCGGATCAACCAATTGCGCAGCCCGCCGATTTCCTTGACGCGCTCGTCATCCGCGGCCCCTGCGGCCGGTTGTGGCTCAGCCATGTCTCACCCCTCTCGCCCCTGTCTGGTGAATTGAAACGGGGCAGGCAACGTCGCCGCCGCCTGCCCCTTTGTCCGTGCGTGCGGACCCTGTGCCTCAGCGAGGACTCAGCGGAATTCACCCGCCAGCGCTTCCACCATCTCAAGCCCGTCGGCGGTGATGAAACCGGGGCCCGAGTTGATGTTGTTGCCCGGCAGAACGCCGTAACGGTGATAATTGGTCAGAACCACAACCGGCAGATACGCCTGCAGGAACGGCTGCTGGTCGATGCCCCATTCGATCACACCATCGCGGATGCCCGCCACGATGTTCTCGCCAAGGTCGAAGGTCCCGAAGTAGATGTCGCCGGCAAGGCCAAGCTCTTCAAGCGCCAGGATCGTCGGATCGGCCGAGGTCGGCCCAAGCGTCAGGATACCGTCCGTCTCGGGGTTCGCGTTCAGATACGCCATGACCCGGTTCTGAATCTCGCCCGGGTCCTGGCCTGCGTCGATCATGCTCTCACCCAACTCGACGCCAAGCCCATCGGCAAAGCCCTGGCACCGCTCGGCCACAACCGGGTTCGAAATCACGTGGTTCACGCACAAAAAGCTCGTGACGCCATCGCCCGCCGCGCGCTGACCGGCGGCAAGACCCGCGTCATATTCGGGCTGGCCGACAT
>CAZPJO010000547.1:0-1708 GCA_964586895.1 uncultured Roseicyclus sp. | reverse complement strand
GTGCAAAACCTCAGGGCGTGTGACACGGGCGCGGCCCGACTGCCGCCTCCCATGCCCGGCCCAGTGCAAGCATCCTGGCATCGCGTCCAGGCGGCCCGATCAGTTGCAGGCCATGGGGTAAACCGGTCGGCCCATAGCCAGCGGGCATCGCCAGCGCAGGCACCCCGGCCAGGCTTGCGGGCACCACAACCTCCATCCAGCGGTGATAGGTATCCGCCGCGTGGCCCGCGACCTCATGCGGCCAATCCCACTCCGCCGGAAAGGGCCACATCTGCGCCGAGGGCAGGATCAGCGCGTCGTATTGCTTGAACAGATCGGCCAAACCGGCAAGCCATGCCACCCGCTGCGCCAATGCCCGCTCAACCGCGTCCCCGCTCAGGGCAAGGCCGCGCTCCACCTCCCAGATCGCCTGCGGGTTGAGCTGCGCGCGACTGGCCGGGTCGCGCCAATGTGCCCCCAATTCCATCGCAACGACGAAGGACCGCAGCGTGGTCCAGCTGTCCCAAAGCATCTCTGCGGGCACCGGCGGCGCAATCGCATCCACCTTCCAGCCCAGATCACCGCCGACCTTCTCCAACGCCGCCGCTCCGGCCTGCAACAACCCGGGCTCCATCGCATAGGCCCCGCCCCAATCGGCCAGCCACCCGATCCTGGGCGCGCCGCGTGTGGCGGTCGCGTCGGGCACATGCGCCCCATCCGACAGCGTGCCAAGCAGCGCCTCAAGATCCTCCACCGAGCGTGCCATCGGCCCGTGGGTCGACAAGCGGTGCAACAACGCCTTGTCCCCCGGCGCGCCGGGCACCAATCCGACGCTCGGGCGGAACCCCCACACGTCGCACCACGCCGCCGGGTTGCGCAGGCTGCCCATCATGTCCGAGCCGTCGGCCACGGCCAGCATCCCCGTCGCCAGCGCCGCCCCCGCTCCGCCGGATGACCCGCCCGCCGTGCGCGACAGGTCGAACGGATTGCGCGTCACGCCGAACACCGGATTTCTGGAATGCGACCCCAGCCCGAATTCCGGCACGTTGGTCTTGCCGATTACGATGGCGCCTGCGGCCTTCAGGCGGCGCGCCAAGCCGTCGTCCGCGTCCGGCACATGATCCGCAAACAAGGGCGAGCCCGAGGTAGAGCGCAGGCCCCTGGTCGCCACAAGATCCTTGATCGCCACCGGAATGCCGTGCAACCAGCCCTCCGCCGGCATCGCCTCGGCCAACCGCGCCTCTCCCATCAGGGCTTCGCGGTCGCGCAGCGAAACGACTGCATTCACCGCCCCGTTGACCGCATCGATCCGCGCCAATGTCGCGCGCATCACATCCACCGGCGAGATCTCGCGCCCCGCGATCAGCCGGGCCACCTCCCGCGCGCCAAGGGCCCACAGCTCCGCCATGTCAGGTCCTCCCTGCCCATCTTTGTTCCATGAAAATGCAAAACCCCGACGCCAGCCTCAAGCGATCCCACCCGAGGATCACGCTTCGCCTTGAGCCTCGGCGCGGCCCTTGCCAGAAACCCCGTGCGCCAACACGCTGGCCATGACGCCGTCCAATGCGCCGTCCAGCACGCCTTGCGTATCCGATGTCTCGAACCCGGTGCGCAGGTCCTTGACCATTTGATAGGGCTGCAAGACGTAAGATCGGATCTGGTTGCCCCAGCCCGCGTCACCCGCATTTTCATGCACCTCGTTGATCAGCGCGGAGCGTTTGTCCAATTC
>CAZPJO010000546.1:0-1721 GCA_964586895.1 uncultured Roseicyclus sp. | reverse complement strand
AAACATACACGATCAGCGATTTCTCTGGCAAAAGCCATTTCATGGGTGGCAAGCAACATGGTCATTTTTTGCTGCTTGAGTGTTCTCACCACATTCAGCACTTCTGCCACCAGTTCGGGGTCGAGCGCAGAGGTTATCTCATCGAGCAACAGCAGTTCCGGCTGCATCGCCAGGGTACGGACAATCGCCACTCGTTGCTGCTGACCGCCAGACAAGTGATCGGGGTAACTGCCAGCCTTGTCAAGCAGCCCGAACCGATCAAGCAGAGTCAGCGCCCTTGCTTCAGCTTCAGCCCGGCTCTCCCTGTTTACTCTGCATGGTGCGAGCGTGATGTTAGCCAGTACCGTCAGATGTGGAAACAAATTAAAACTCTGAAACACCAGGCCGATGCGCTTGCGAATCGGATCCGGGTCGAGAGTTGGCTCTGCAATATCAAAACCATCAAGCCAGATCTCCCCACTGTCAATTGTCTCAAGTAGATTGATGCAGCGCAGCAGCGTCGACTTACCGGAGCCGGAAGCACCGATCAGACACACCAGTTCTCCCTCGTCCACATCTAGAGAAAGATTGTCGATGACGCAATGCTGATCAAATGACTTGGTGACCGATTTGAGACTTAGTTTCACCATCTATACAGAGCGCTCACGCCTTTGTCTGGCCAGCAGATAGTCCGCATACCGGGTGACAGGAATGGTGACACAAAGAAATATAATGGCGGCGCCGACATAGGGAGTGAAGTTGGCCAGCAATGATTTGTACACATTGGCCTGACGCAGTACTTCAATCGGCCCAATAAAGGACAACAGAGCAACATCCTTAAGCAACGCAATTACAAAGTTCATCAACGCCGGCACCTGTCTGCGAATCGCCTGCGGCAGCACAACGTATCGCATGGTGTCCGATCCGCTCAGCCCGAGCGACCGTGCTGCCGCCGTCTGACTGGCGTGAACTGATTCTATCCCTGCACGAAAGACTTCCGCCACATAGGCCGAGTAACCGAGCACCAGCGCAACCGTGCCCCAGATATACGGAGAATTATAGGGTCGCGGCAGTCCCAGCCCAGGGATACCAAAACCGATCAGATAGACCAGCAGTATCACCGGCACTCCTCTGAGCACATCGGTGTAGACGGCGGCAAACAGCCGCAGCGGAAACAAGGCCGCGCGCTGTGTGTTACGCGCCAGAGCGATCGCCAGCGACAGTGCAAATATCAACGGCGCTGACCAGAGAAAAATTTGCAGATCCACCACAAACGCAGAGAGCAACTTCGGAAAGGTCCGGAACAGGATCTCTCCATTAAAGAAACTGTTTTTCACGGCAGCCCACCCGGGAGCCATCGGCACCAGTACCACCAGCGCGACGATGACGGCCAACAGTGAGGCACTGGAGATAAGCAGACTGCGGCGCCGCATCCGCTTATCGTGCAGCTGCCTTCGGTTCAGGACTGGCATGGCCTGCGGTTTAGGGGCTGAAGACTGTGCCGGCACCAGACCGGCTCACCGGCAACTCAACAAAAACCGTCTTGCCAACGACGCTATTGATTGAGGTCGATCACCGGCACGCCGGCACCGTCCCCCAGCCACTGCGACTCTATTTCCGCGAGCTTACCGTCTTCAGACAACTTGAGCAGTGCTTCATCAACACAGGCTTTCAGTTCGCTGCCCTGTGCCATCAGCAACCCGAAGTTATCCGGTTCAATCGACGCCTCGACCGGGAATTGC
>CAZPJO010000545.1:0-1721 GCA_964586895.1 uncultured Roseicyclus sp. | reverse complement strand
CCTGAATCCCGCGAATGCGTTTGTGGCGGGCTTTCTGGGCGCGCCGCCGATGAATCAGATCAAGGCGACCATCGCGGATGGAACGCATGGGCCGATGGCTGAATTTTCGGGGCAAAAAATTGCCCTCGCGCCGCTTCCGGGGCTGCAAAACGCGGTCGGGCGCGAAGTTATCGTGGGCATTCGGCCCGAATACAGCCAGATCGTGACAGGGGCCAGCGACGGCGCGGTCATGGGAGATCTGGACCTTGTGGAAACACTCGGCTCGGAGGCGCTGTTGCACCTGCGGGTCGGCGGCGAGCCGTTTGTGATCCGCACGGAAACGCTTGGCAATATCGACAAGCTCGACGCCGTGAAGGGTTTCACCGCACCGCCAGAATTGATCAAGGTTTTCGACGCCCAGACGGGATTGGCGCTTTCGGGCCAAACGCGCGTGGAATGAGTACGCCGGGCACCAACATAGGCGGTCCGGGCAAGACCGAGGAGCAGGTCCTTCTTGCCAAGCAAGCCCTGCATCGGACCCGCCCCAGCCGCATCATTCGCGTGGGCGACCACCTCAAGCGGGAATGGCAGCTTTATGTGATGCTGATCCCGACCATCGTCTGGTTGCTGCTGTTTCTTTACAAACCGATGTACGGCCTTCAGATCGCCTTCAAGGATTACTCGGTCTTCCGCGGCATCGCGGCCAGCCCCTGGATCGGGTTGGAGCATTTTGAGACCCTGTTCAATAACGACCAGTTCCTGCGCGCCCTGCGCAATACCGTCGTCATAAGCTTCTACAGCCTTCTGTTTGGCTTCCCGATGCCGATCCTTCTGGCGCTGATGTTCAACGAAATCCTCAGGGAATGGTTTAAGAAGACGGCGCAAACCATTGTTTACCTTCCACATTTCATCTCGTCGGTGATCATCGCCGGGATCGTGATCACCGGTTTCTCGCCGTCGGCGGGGATCGTGAACACGGTGATCGAATGGTTCGGGGGCGAGGCGGTCTATTTCCTGACGCGACCCGAATGGTTCAGGCCGATCTTCGTGGGCACCACGATCTGGCAAGAGGCGGGCTTTCAATCCATCGTCTACCTCGCGGCCATCGCGGGCGTGTCGCCGACGCTTTATGAAAGCGCCGTGGTCGATGGTGCAAGCCGCTGGCAGATGATGTGGAAAATCACCATCCCGTCGATCCTTCCGACGATCATCATCATGTTGATCATCCGCATCGGCAACATGCTCGAGGTGTCATTCGAGATGATCATCCTCCTGTATCAGCCCGCCACCTACGAGACCGCTGATGTCGTGAACACCTTCATTTACCGCCAGGGCCTACAGGGCGGCCAATATGACCTTGCTGCGGCGGCGGGCCTGTTCAACGCGGTGGTGGCCTTTGTCCTCGTGATGTCGGCCAACGCAATTTCCAAGCGCTATTCGCGCACGTCTTTGTGGTAGGGGGCGCAACCGATGGCCAACATGAACCTCTATTCGCGCGGCGACAAAGCCTTCGTTTTCCTCAACATGTTCTTGATCGCGATCTTCACGATCTCGGCGCTTTACCCGTTCATCTACATCGCATCGCTGTCCATGAGTTCGGGTTTCGCCGCACGTGCAGGCAGCGTGGTTCTGACGCCCGTGGGCTTCACGCTCGAAGCCTATGGGCAGGTCCTGTCGGAGCGGATGTTCTGGGTCAGCTACGGCAACACCTTCATCTACACGATCGGAGGCACACTGATGAG
>CAZPJO010000544.1:219-1743 GCA_964586895.1 uncultured Roseicyclus sp. | reverse complement strand
GCCCGACCCTCGGCGCATGGGGCCTCGGCTGGGAGGTCTGGTGCGACGGCATGGAAGTCTCGCAATTCACCTATTTCCAACAGGTCGGCGGCCACGATTGCCACCCGGTCTCGGGCGAGCTGACCTATGGCCTCGAACGCCTTGCGATGTATGTCCTTGGCATCGATCACGTCATGGACATGCCCTTCAACGACCCCGACGCGCCGATCCCGCTCTCCTATGGCGACGTGTTCCGTCAGACCGAAGAGGAATACAGCCGCCACAACTTCGACACCGCCACCACCGAAACCCTCCTGCGCCATTTCGAAGACGCCGAGGCCGAGTGCAAACATATCCTCGATCAGGCCCATGACGATTCCAAGACCGGCAAACGCATCATCATGGCCCACCCCGCCTATGATCAGGCGATCAAGGCCAGCCATGTCTTCAACCTGCTCGACGCGCGCGGCGTGATCTCCGTGACCGAACGCCAGGCCTACATTGGCCGCGTGCGCGCCCTGACCAAAATGTGCGCCGATGCCTTCGTGCAGACCGAGGCCGGGGGCCACACTGAAAACTCGGACGCCGCATGACCTCGGGTCGCGCCCTTGTTCTCGTGATCCTTGGCGTGACGGCGGCCTTTGGCGCGGCGCTGTGGTGGTTCGTAAGCTACGCCTATTACGAAGAACTCGATGACATCGCCATGATCGTGCAACGCGGTGACGGCACCCCCATCGAACTGCCGCTTGATCCGGTCGAAAATGACATCCGCGCGATCAATGCCTCGTCCTCGCCACTGCGGTTCCGAGCCTGTTTCACCTTGCCACCGGCGCAGGCCGCCGACCTTCTGGCAGAGGCCTTCGCCTATGACGATCCCGTCCCCCTCGGCGCGCCCGGCTGGTTCGCGTGTTTCGACGCCGACGCCATCGGCACGGCCCTCGAAGCAGACCAGGCGCAGGCCTTCCTGATCCAGCGTGACATCACCCGCGGTGTCGACCGTGTCGGCGCTGTGTTCCCCGATGGCCGGGTTTTCGCCTGGCACCAACTCAACGGCACGCTCGAATAGCCCGCTTGCCCACCCGATATACCGCGCGATAGACCCCGCGCCAGACGACACACAGGACCACACCCGATGCCCGATCTTCTGCTGGAATTGTTCTCCGAGGAAATCCCGGCCCGCATGCAGGGCCGCGCCGCCGATGACCTCAAGCGGTTGGTGACGGACGATCTGGTCGAGGCCGGGCTGACCTATGCCTCCGCCGGGGCCTTCGCCACGCCGCGCCGTCTGGTCCTGACGGTCGAAGGGCTGACGGATGCCTCGCCCACCACCACCGAGGACCGCCGCGGCCCCAAGGTCGGCGCGCCCGACAAGGCGATCGAAGGCTTCCTGCGCGGCGCGGGCGTGGCGCGCGAGGATCTCGTTGAACGCGAAGAGAAAAAGGGCAGCTTCTATTTCGCAAAGGTCACCACCCAGGGCCGCCCCGCCGCCGACATCATCGCCGAAATCGTCCCCGGCGTGATCCGCAATTTCCCTTGGCCCAAGTC
>CAZPJO010000544.1:0-209 GCA_964586895.1 uncultured Roseicyclus sp. | reverse complement strand
TATTCTCTGCATCCTGTCCGATGAAGCAGGCTCCGAAATCGTGCCCTTTGACGTTGACGGTTTCACGTCAGGCAACACCACCGAAGGCCACCGTTTCATGGCCCCGGGCCGCTTTGCCGTGTCGTCCTTTGCCGATTACGAGGCCAAGCTGAGCGCCGCCAAGGTTGTGTTGTCGGCGGAGGCGCGGGCCGAAGCGATCTGGCACGACG
>CAZPJO010000543.1:0-1748 GCA_964586895.1 uncultured Roseicyclus sp. | reverse complement strand
GTCTTCACCCTTGTGATGTCGAATGTTGGGGCGACGGTGTTGCTGGTGCCATTGGCGGTGTCCATTGCCGTGGCGGCGGGCGGTGATCCGGCCGTGTTCGCGCTGACCGTGGCGATTTCCACGTCGAATTCGTTCCTGATACCGACCCATCAGGTCAATGCGTTGATTATGGGGCCAGCGGGGTACCGCGTGATCGACTTCGTCCGCTCGGGCGGGATCATGACGATCCTGTTCCTGATCGTGTCGATGATCGGCTTGCAGCTGTTTTTTTAGGACGCGTTCAGCGCGGAGATGATCGGAGAAAAGTCAGCCGCTTTGAGAGAGGCGCCGCCGACGAGGGCTCCATCCACATTCTCCGCCTGAAAGATCGTGGCCGCATTGTCCGGCTTGACCGATCCGCCATAAAGGAGCGGGATCGTGTCAGCAGTCGCTTGTGAGAACCGAGCGGCCAGCTTGGCGCGGATGAAGTCATGGACTTCGATGATTTGATCTAACGTGGGGACTTTGCCGGTGCCAATGGCCCAGATCGGTTCATAGGCGATGATGGTGTTGTCGCTTAGCGTGTCGGGCAGGGAGCCTGCGAGTTGGCCTGCGATGATATCAAGCGTGTTGGCCGCGTCGCGTTCTGCCTCGGTTTCGCCCAAGCAAATGATCGGGCTAAGGCCTGCCGCACTGGCCGCGCGTGCCTTGCCACGCACGTCGAGATCGGATTCGTGATGGGCCTCGCGGCGTTCGGAATGACCCACAATAATATGGGTCGCACCTGCATCTGCGATCATCGTGGCCGAGATGTCGCCCGTATGCGCGCCATCGCCATCCGCGTGACAATCTTGTGCGCCAATCGAGATCGCGCTGCTTTTGGTCTTCTCGCTGGCGCGGTACAGAAGCGGGGCAGGTGGGCAGATCACGATGTCACAGGCGGAGGACGGGTGAGCCGTTTTCAGGGCGTCAAGTTCGCTGAGCGATGCCTCAACCCCGTTCATTTTCCAATTGCCCGCAGCGATTTTCTTGCGCATAAATCCCGTCCTTTTCAGCGGCATAGCAGGTGATCAGGCGTTTGGGAAGGTGGCGGTGATCTTGTGGAGCGCGGCTGTGGCCGCGCGCGCGATCATCTGCGAGGCTGTCGCCTCGCGCGGGACGATTTGCGAGGCTGTCGCCTCGCGCTGGATTATTTGCGAGGCTCTGCCTCGCGCTCCGGGATATTTCAGGTCAGAAGAAGGCGGCGGCCTAAAGCTCGGCTAGTGCGCGGCGCGCCCAGTCGCACATAAGTTCGGGATCGTCACGCAGATCGTCCGGCACGCGCCAGTAGGGCATGGAGCTTTTGGCCCCGTTTTTGCGTGTGTAGGTCCAGGGTTGCCAGTTGTCTCGGCTGTATTGGGCGGGCATGTCTCCGGCGCCTTTCAGCATCAAGGCGCCGTCACTCATCAAAAGGGCAAAGATCGTCCCATCCGCATAGATGCCGAGGCCGCCGAACATTTTGCGGGTGTTGATCGGGCCGATATCGGCAAATAGGTCGTGGATATGGGCGATCTCTTCGTCGGAGATGGCCATCGGATCACATGCCGTCGAATTTGATCGACTCGCCGCATCCGCAGGCTTCGGAGACATTGGGGTTGTTGAATTTGAACCCGGCTTCCAGCAGCGACACTTCGTAGTCGATTTCCGTGCCAAAGAGGAACATCTGCGCCATCGGTGCGATCATCACCCGCGCGCCGTCCTGTTCCACCACTTCATCATTGGGGTCGATG
>CAZPJO010000542.1:0-1751 GCA_964586895.1 uncultured Roseicyclus sp. | reverse complement strand
GCTGGCACAGACGGAAACGCTGGTCAGCCTGAACGGGATCGCCGAGATGAAGGGCGTGTGCAGCAACGCGGCGGGCCACCTTTGCATCGGGGGTGCCACGACCCATGCCACGGTCGCGCGCGAGGCGGCGGCCACGTTCCCGGGCCTCGCGGGGCTTGCGGCGCGGATCGGGGATCCGGCGGTGCGCAACCGCGGCACGATTGGCGGATCGCTGGCCAATAACGATCCGTCGGCCTGCTACCCGGCGGCGGCGTTGGGCGCGGGGGCCATCGTCAAGACCAACGCACGCGAGATCGCGGCGGATGATTTCTTTGACGGGATGTTCGCCACCGTGCTGGACGAGGGCGAGATCATCACCGAGGTGCAATTCCCGGTGCCGCAGGCGTCGAATTACCAGAAATTCGTGCAGCCGGCCTCGCGCTTTGCGTTGGTGGGGGTGTTCGTGTGCAAGTTCGCCGATGGCGTGCGGGTTGCGGTCACGGGCGCCAGTTCGGACGGCGTGTTCCGGTGGGCCGAGGCCGAGGCGGCGCTGGCCTCCGATTTCTCGAAAGGGGCGGTCGATGCCCTGGCGGTGCCGTCGGGTGACATGATCAGCGATCTGCATGGCACGGCGGAATACCGGGCGCATCTGGTGCGGGTGATGACGGGCCGCGCGGTGGAAGCGGCGTCCTGAACCACGGGCGTTGACGCATGCATGGCCGCCGGGGGGATCGCCCCTTGGCGGCTTTTTCGTGGGAGGGTGTGATGTCGATGTCCGAGCGGGACAAGATGGCGGCGGGGGAATGGTACACCTGCCTTGATGATGCCTTGGGAGAGATGCGCAACGCCGCGCGCGCGGCCTGTTTCGCGCATCGCACAGCACCGCCACAGCCCCTTGCCGCGATCTCGCCCGCGTTGGCCGATCTGTTCGGCTCGGTCGGGGAGAATGCATTGGTCGAGGCGCCGTTTCATTGCGCTTACGGGATCAACATTCACCTGGGGCGAAACGTTTATATCAATGCCAATTGCGTGATCCTTGATAGCGGAACGGTCAGCATCGGGGATGGCACGATGATCGGGCCCGCGGTGCAGATCTATTGCGCGGATCATCACCGCGATGTGGCGCTGCGCCGGGCAGGTGTCGAGCGGGCCTTGCCGGTTCGCATTGGCAAGGATGTCTGGATCGGAGGCGGGGCGATTGTGCTTCCGGGGGTGCGCATCGGGGCGGCGGCGATCATCGGGGCCGGAGCGGTTGTGACGAAGGATGTCCCTGCGGGCGCGCGGGTTGTGGGCAATCCGGCGCGGCGGCTCGACTAGGCCCGGAACAGGGACTGCGGGCGGGCGCCGGGGCCTAGCGGTGGCCGGGCTGGAATTCCATGTGGTCCGTGCCGCCAAGCGTATCGCCCAACGTCTCGTCGAATTCCAACGCAAGAACGAAGGTCACACCGACATCGGTTTGCATCGTGTAGGTGACGCCCCCCTCAAGGCGCGCGATCGGCGCGACCTCGGTTTCACCACGGATCGTTGTGGCTTGCAGACCCATCGACACATTGCCGCTGAAGTCGAGGCCCTCGGCCTGTGCCATGGGCGCGAGCGCGATGAACGGAAGGGTAAGCAGGACGCGTTTCATGGCAGGAAAGATAGCGCGCGACGCGTCCCTGTCGCAAGTCCGCAGGGTATCCCGTTCGCATCACTGATTTGACGCGTATCCTCCCGCACCAGCATTCCACGCCATCGCCGTGCAAAAAAGGCGCGCCCGAACGGGACGCGCC
>CAZPJO010000541.1:0-1753 GCA_964586895.1 uncultured Roseicyclus sp. | reverse complement strand
AACATCATCACCACGCCGAATTCGGCAAAATGCTGGATCGAAATCACATCGACCCCCAACACGGCCAGCACCGGCGAGATCGCGATCCCCGCAATCAGGTATCCCAGCACCGACCCAAGGCCCAGGCGGCTGGCAATCGGCACCGCAATGACGCCCGCGACGAGGAAAATCGTGGCGAGGAGGAGGAAATCGGTCATCAGCGCGCCCTTTGCAGGTCTGTCATCACAAGACCTTGATCCCCCCCTTTGGTCAATGGATGGACCTTGCAGCACGGCGCGGGACCGTTACCCTCGCTTCATCCTCAATCGGAGACACCCATGCCCCTGCACCTTCCCCGCCGTTCTGTCCTTGCTGCCACCGCCGCGCTGCCGCTCATGCCTGCGCTGGCGACCTCTGCCCGCGCCGATGGCCACGCGACCGCCGCGCCGATGCCGCGCGCGCGCAGCTTTGCGATTGGGTCGTTCACGGTCACGACACTGCTCGATGGTTCGGGCGCAAATGATGAGCCGCAGGGCATCTTCGGCATGAACGTCTCGCCCGAGGAATTTGCCCAGGTGTCCGAGCAAAACTTCATCCCCGCCGACAGGTTTCAGGGCTATTTCACCCCCGTTCTGGTCGAGGCAGGCGATGACAAGATCCTGTTCGACACCGGATTGGGGCAGGGCGGCATCCAGACCGCGCTGGCCGAGATCGGCCTGACGCCCGCCGACATCACGCATGTCGTTCTGACCCATATGCACCCCGACCACATCGGCGGGCTGGTGCAGGACGGGGCCGAGGTTTTCGCAGGTGCGGCCTACATCACAGGGCAAGTGGAATACGATTTCTGGACCGGTGCCGGCGCCGACAACGGGCTTGGTCAACGCATCGGGGCCGAGGTTGTGCCGCTGGCCGAACGGATGAGCTTCATCGGCGACGGCGATAGCCCGCGATCCGGCATCACCGCGGTGCAGGCCTTTGGGCACACGCCCGGCCACATGGCCTATATGATCGAGGACGGCGGCGCGCAGATGCTGCTGACTGCGGATCTCGCCAATCATTACGTCTGGTCGCTCGCCTATCCCGATTGGGAGGTTCGCTTCGATGCCGACAAGGAAGCCGCCGCCGCGTCCCGTCGCAGGATCCTGGGAATGCTGGCCGCCGACCGTGTCCCGATGTTGGGCTACCACCTGCCGTTTCCCGCCGCCGGGTTCGTGGAAACCCGCGAAGACGGCTTCCGCTGGGTGCCTGTCAGCTACCAGTTGGGGTGAGATGCGACGGGGCGGATCACGTTGATCATTCAAAAATGAATGGTTTTCGGCAAAATAGGCGCTTGGCTATTCATTTTTGAATGGTGAGCCGCCTCTTTTGCCCAAGGTCAGGCCCAACAAGCGAACCCGCGCGGCGCGGCTGAGCGACATTGAGATGGGTGCGTATGCTCGCCGCCTGAAAGCCGAAGCGGGTCGCCCGAGCCGGCGGCTAGGGCCCGCCGTCGCGCCAGCGGTTGACCACCGGATAGCGGCGGTCCAGCGAGAAGGCGCGTTCCGTCAACCTTGCCCCCGGGGCCGACTGGAAGCGCTTGTATTCGCTGAGGTAAATCAACCGCTCGATCTTGCGGACCCACTCCGGATCGTATCCTTCGGCCACCACTTCGGCGACCGAGCGCTCCTGATCGATCAGCATCTCCAACATCACGTCCAACTCGCTATATGGCGGAAGTGAATCCTCGTCCTTCTGATCCTCGCGCAGCTCGGCCGTGGGGGGCTTGTCGATT
>CAZPJO010000540.1:502-1777 GCA_964586895.1 uncultured Roseicyclus sp. | reverse complement strand
GCCTTGGGGCGCGTCACCTCGATCCTGCGCGACAACGCGGGCTCGCGCCAAAGCTGGACGTTTTTCGGCACCGAAGCCGCGCTTGCCGCCTGGCTCGTGCTGGCCAATCTCCCGCCAAGCTGACGCGACGCAGGCCCCCGGCGGAGCGAACGAACTCGCCGCCGCCACGCCGCTTTCATATCGCAACGAATCCCCTATGCTGAGCCCATCTGCCGCTCGCAACAGGTCACATCTCATGTCGGATACGCCGTCTTCCATTCCCTATGGCCGTCTCATGCACGAGGCCGTCTGCGGCGTCATTCGCGAGGTTCTGGGCAATGTGGCCGCCACCGGCCTGCCGGGCGACCACCACTTCTTCATCACATTCGACACCCGCCACGATAACGTCGACATCGCCGATTGGCTGCGCGAACGCTATCCCGAAGAGATGATGATCGTGATCCAGAACTGGTATGACGATCTGGTGGTGGAGGCCGATAAATTCGCCGTCACGCTCAATTTCGGCGACGCACCCGAACGGCTGACTGTGCCGTTTGACGCGATCCTGACCTTCGTGGACCCGTCCGTCGAATTCGGCTGGCGGTTCGAGCGGAACGAAGAGGACGACGGCGAAACCCCGCCCGCCAAATCCGACGCGCCCGACACCGACGCCGACGCGGCATCCGATACCACCGCCGCGGACGACGACACGCCCAAGGCCGAAGTTGTCAGCCTCGACACCTTCCGCAAAACCACCTGAACCGCCCCCATAACCGGGACAATTCCCTTGGCCAGCAGTGATTTCGCCCTGTTCATGGGGCAGCTTTTCCGCAAACCGCATCAGGTCGTGGCCCTCGCCCCCTCCTCGCGCGGTCTCTGCGCCGAGATGGTCGCCGAACTGGACCCCGCCAAAGGCCCCGTCATCGAATTGGGCGCGGGCACCGGCAACATCACCCGCGCCATTCTCGACGCAGGCATCCCGCCGGAGAACTGCCATTCCATCGAGATGAACCCCGATTTCTGCGACCGCCTGCGCGCCAATTTCCCCGGCCTCAACGTCTATCAGATGTCCGCGGGCGAGTGCGGCGACCTGCCCGTCGAAAACGTTCAGGCCGTGGTCTCGGGCCTGCCGCTCCTGTCCATGCCGACGCAGCTACAGCGCGACATCCTCACCGGCTTTGCCAAAAAGGTGCGCCCTGGCGGCGATTACGTGCAATTCACCTATGGCCCCAAACCGCCCGTCACCGCCGTGGTTCGCGACGAACTTGGCCTGACATGGCGCAAAAGCGATAAGAT
>CAZPJO010000540.1:0-492 GCA_964586895.1 uncultured Roseicyclus sp. | reverse complement strand
TTTACCGTTTCGCCCAAGGGTAAACCGTCGCATTGCGCGGCCCGCTCGGCGGCGCTAGACGGCATACAAATGCATACCGGAGGATCCCATGGCCCAAACCCGCACCGAAACCGATAGCTTTGGCCCCCTCGAAGTTCCCGCCGACAAATATTGGGGCGCGCAGACGCAGCGCTCGATCCTGAATTTCCCCATCGGTTGGGAGAAACAGCCCGTGGCCATCGTCCGCGCGCTCGGCGTCATCAAACGCGCCTGCGCCGAGGCCAATCAAAAGGCCGGTAAACTCGACGGCATCGGCGACGCCATCATCGAGGCCGCGCAAGAGGTCATCGACGGCAAGCTTGACGACAACTTCCCGCTCGTCGTCTGGCAAACCGGCTCGGGCACCCAATCGAACATGAATTCCAACGAGGTCATCGCCAACCGCGCGATTGAACTCCTCGGCGGTGAGATCGGCTCCAAGTCGCCCGTCCACCCCAACGACCATTGCAACAT
>CAZPJO010000539.1:0-1781 GCA_964586895.1 uncultured Roseicyclus sp. | reverse complement strand
ACGCCGACCTTTCGAACGAGGCCTTCGGGTTCTTTCGCTCGCGCCGCATCACTGTGGCAGGCGTCGATTGCGTGGCCATTCGGGTGTCCTTCACCGGCGATCTGGGCTGGGAATTGCACTGCGCCGAGGCCGATCAGGCGGCCCTCTACACCGCCCTTCTCGACGCCGCGACGGCTTTGGGTGGCGGCCCCGTGGGCAGCCGCGCGTTGATGTCCTTGCGCCTTGAAAAGGGCTATGGGTCGTGGGGGCGGGATTATTCGCCGGAATACTGGCCACAGGAAAGCGGCCTTGACGGCTTTATCAAACGCGACAAGGATTTTCTTAACAAGGACAGCTGGTTGCAGGTCGAGGCGCGTCCGCCGCGCGAAACGATGGTGCTCCTTTCGGTAGACGCCGATCAGGCCGATGCCAGCGGTGGGGAGCCGATTTTTCTGCCAGACGGCACGCCCATAGGGCAGGTTTCTTCCGGCGGCTACGGCTACAGCGTCAATCAATCGCTCGCATTGGCCTATATTAAGGCCGGAACGGCCAAGGCAGGTGATGTTGTGCACGTCGCCCTCCTCGGCAGGCCCACAAAGGCCCGCCTCCTCGCAGCGCCGCCATTCGATCCCGAAGGCTTGCGCCTGCGCGACGTCGTGGCCGAACCCGCGCAGTAAACCCGTGGAAGCGGGCGCGTCTTGCCGCTATACTTGTGCAAAAGACCGAGCAGCGGACAAACCCCATGGCGACATCGCCAAAGACGCGCCCTTTCAACGTGATGATCGTCGGCCAGAACGGTCGCCTGCAATATGAAGCAGCGCTTTTCGTGGCCTCGTTCCGGGCGGCCAACCCGGATTTTCCGGGCCGTCTGTTTGTGGCCGAGCCGCAGCCAAATCGCCTCTGGTCGCGCGATCCACGCATGGGCGATCCCGCCGTGCGCGCGCTTTTGCAGGACCTCGGGGCCGAGATCCTGCCGTTTGAAAACAAGCACTTCGGGGAACGCTACCCTTACGGCAACAAGATCGAGGCGTTGGTTGCCCTGCCGAAGGGCGAGCCGTTTGTGTTCTTTGATACCGACACCCTTGTGATGGGTGATCTGACCCATGTGCCGTTCGACTTTTCCAAACCCTCCGCCAGCTTGCGGGTCGAAGGCACATGGCCTCAGATCGAGCTTTACGGTCCAGGCTACGGCGCGATCTGGAAATCGCTTTATGACCTCTTCGGCCTCGATTTCGAAAGCTCTCTGGACCACGGGCAGCCCGATGAATACTGGCGCCGCTACCTCTATTTCAACGCCGGGTTCTTCTACTTCAACTGCCCGCATGCCTTCGGCCAACGCTTTGGCGACTATGCCACCACGATCCGCGATGCCGGTCCGCCCGAGATCATCTGCCAGACGCTCGACCCATGGCTTGATCAGGTGGCGCTGCCGCTGGTGATCCATTCTTTCGGAGGCGGACGCGCGGCGTTGGAGATCGGCTGGCTCGACGGCAAAACCACCTGTCATTATCGCCTTCTTCCGCTTCTTTATGCGCGAGAGGATCAACGCGTCGTCGACACGCTGGAGGCGGTCGCAGCCCCCAACAAGATCAAGAAGGTCCTGAAGGCCTACGACCCGATGAAGCGGATGATCTATCAGGGCAAAGGGGCAAAGGCCCGCGCGCTGTTCGACCGCGCCAACCTGCCCCGCCGCGAACAGGCCATCCGCAACACGATCAAGAGAAACGGCTTCTGGATGCGATAGACGTCGGGGGGAAATTCCAACTGCGTGCCGTTGCAAACTTGACGGGATGGCCCTGCGC
>CAZPJO010000538.1:0-1782 GCA_964586895.1 uncultured Roseicyclus sp. | reverse complement strand
GAACCGGCGCAATTGTTCGGCCCGCCCGACGTTCAGCCAGATCTTCGTCAGGTGGATACCGTCCTGCACCAGCGTGCTTTCAAAACCGGGAAGCTGCGCAAAGAATGCTTCGCGTTGCGCCTCCGTGCAAAAGCCAAAGACCTGCTCGACAACGCCGCGATTGTACCAGCTTCGGTCAAACAGACGGATCTCACCTGCGGCGGGCAAATGCTTGATATAGCGTTGGAAATACCATTGCCCGGCTTCGCGCTCGGTCGGTTTCGACAGCGCGACAACACCCGCCGCACGGGGGTTGAGGTTTTCCCGGATGCGTCTGATCGCGCCGCCCTTGCCGGCCGCGTCACGCCCTTCGAAGACCACCGCCACGCGCGCGCCGCTCTCGCGCACCCACGCCAGCATCTTAACCAGCTCGATCTGAAGGGCTGCGAGCTGCGCCTCGTAATCGTCCTTCTTCATCCGCGCGTCGTAGGGATAGGACGGATCGAGGACGCGGTTTTTCTTCGCCGCCTTGATCTGATCGCACACCCAATCGGGGGCGAGGTCGTCGAAATAAGCGCTGATCGCGCCGACATGGCTGTTGCTCATGGCTGTGCCCGCCTCTCAATGCCCCGCGTCACCGGGAATGTTATTGCCTATTACATTAGGCATTGCGGGGGCTTAACGCAAACCCGATGCGTCATTTAGCCGGTCGATGGCGTCACTGACGGCCTGGGCGTCGGCATGCTGCGGCATGTGGCCTGTGCCCTCCATCACCACAAGGTTGGCGCCGGGAATGGCGCGCGACAGCGGCTCGGAATGGATCTGGATCGGCACGGTCAAATCGGCATCGCCATGCAGGATCTCGGTCGGCACGGCGATCTCGCCATAGCGTGGCGCCATCGCTTCGATCTGGGGCAGAAGGTTGGCGCGTTGCTGCGCATTTTCCAGAAGCGAAAACCGCCGCAGGGTCAGGCCCGGGCCAAAATGGTCGGTATATCCCTCGGGCGCCTCTTGCGGCTCGAACACGGCCTCCACACTGCGCGCGACATAGCTTTCGGGCGCCCAGGCGTTGATCAGATTGGCCAGGATCGGACCGCTGATCGGGTGCGAGAGCAAGCTGTAATAAAGCCCCGTTCCGGTGTTCCAGGGGTGCGATGCCCCGGCCAGCACCAGCAGCCCCGACAAATCCTCGGGCCGCTCCAACGCCCAGGCCAGCGCCACCGCCCCGCCATAGGAATGGCCCACGATGATCGGCCGCCCGGCCCCCAACACCGCCGCCGCATCGGCGAGAAGCCGCGCCTGATCCGCGGCCTGCGCATTGCGCCCGATCATGTCCGTATAGCCAAGGCCGGGCCGGTCAAACGCGATCACGCGGTAGCGGTCGCTGAGCCGGTCGATCATGTCAAAGGTCCAGTCGTTCACATTGCCCGACGCCCCGTGGATCAGCACCACGGTCGGCCCGGTCCCGGCCTCGACATAATGCACGCGGGTGCCGTCAATTTCGACGAATTGGCCCGCGGGGGGATATTCGGCCTCGGCCGCGCGTTCGTTGGAGGCCGCGCGCCACAGCGTCACAATCGTGAAAACTGCGAGGAGGGCTGCAAGCCCGAGGAGAAGTTTCATTTCCGCAAATCCGTGCTCGCCAGACCGATCTGATCCATGTCGTATGGCGTCGTCAGATAGAGCTCGGAGATCCAGTTGCCATAAAGCAGATGCGCGTGGGACCGCCAGCGGTTCATCGGATCGCGCGCGGGATCGTCGGCAGGGTAGTAATTCACCGGCACGTTGATCGGCGTCCCGGCC
>CAZPJO010000537.1:0-1790 GCA_964586895.1 uncultured Roseicyclus sp. | reverse complement strand
ACGGCCTGACCCGTTCCGAGACACCCAAATCCATCTACAATCCCTCCCGTGCGGCAGAAGCTTGTCCTGCGCGAAGGTCGCCGCACTGTCGGCGACCATGCGTTCCTCATCGGTCAACTGGCTTTGCAGGTGGAACGGGTCGGCCCAATCGAACGGGGCAAGGGATGGTCCGGTGTGGCGTGTCTGACCGTCGGGCATGGGGGTCTCCTCGTGTCTGCTGCACAGAGTCTGGGGCGATGAGGGGCGAATGGCAAGGGGGGCGACTTGCCGCGTGGGCGCGGGCGGGCTAGCGTTTGCCGAAGCGGAGGGATGGATTGTGGCGGGCAGAGAATTACCCAAGATTTTGAGCGGTTTGCGCCTGCCGGTGGTGGGCAGCCCGATGTTCATCGTATCGGGGCCCGAGCTTGTGATCGCGCAATGCTGCGCAGGGATCGTGGGGTCGTTTCCGGCGCTGAATGAGCGTGAAGGAGAGGGCGAGGCGCCGATGTTGGAGGTCTGGTTGCAACGGATCACCGAGGCGCTTGATGCGTGGAACCAGGCCAACCCGGACCGGCCAGCAGCGCCTTATGCCGTCAATCAGATCGTGCATCGGTCGAACACGCGGCTGGAGCGGGATCTGGAGATTTGTGCGCGCTGGAAGGTGCCGATCTGGATCACGTCACTTGGCGCGCGGGTGGAGGTGAACGAGGCCGCGCATTCGTGCGGGGGGATCGCGTTGCATGACGTGATCACCAACACATTTGCGAAGAAGGCCATCGACAAGGGGGCCGATGGATTGATCGCCGTGGCGGCGGGGGCAGGCGGGCATGCAGGGCCGCAATCGCCCTTTGCCTTGGTGCAGGAAATCCGTGAATGGTTCGACGGGCCGCTGTTGCTGAGCGGGTCGATCGCGACGGGTGGCGCGGTTCTTGCGGCGCGCGCGATGGGGGCCGATCTGGCCTATGTCGGCTCGCCGTTCATCGCCACGCAAGAGGCGAACGCGATGCCCGATTACAAACAGATGATCGTCGAAAGCGGCGCAGAAGATATCGTGACATCTTCTTTGTTTACGGGGGTTTCGGGGAATTACTTGAAGCCGTCGATCGCCGCCGCCGGGATGGACCCGAATGACTTGCCAAGCGCGGATGCCTCTTCGATGAACTTCGGCGGCGGGTCGTCCAAACCCAAGGCCTGGAGCCAGATCTGGGGCTCGGGGCAGGGGATCGGCGCGGTCAAGGCAGTGGAGCCGGTGGCGGCATTGGTGGACAGGTTGGAGCGCGAATACCGCGCCGCACGGGAGGGATTGTAGATGGATTTGGGTGTCTCGGAACGGGTCAGGCCGTTGATGGACTCGGTGCGCCGCATGGTGCGCGACGAGATCGCGCCGTTGGATGCGGAGTATCATGCGCAGGTCGGACTGCATCCTTCGGGGGACAGGTTCGCGATGACGGATCGGCAGGTGGAGATCCTCAAGTCATTGAAAGAAAAGGCCCGCACGGAAGGGTTGTGGAATTTCTGGTTGACGGAGTCCGAGAAGGGCTTTGGCCTTTCGACGGTGGAATACGCCTATCTGGCCGAAGAGATGGGGGCGGTGTCCATCGCGCCGGAGATCTTCAATTGCAACGCCCCCGACACCGGCAACATGGAGGTGTTGGAGCGGTATGGGACGCCGGAGCAAAGGGCGCGCTGGTTGCCCGATCTGATGGAGGGGCGGACGCGGTCGGCCTATTTGATGACGGAGCCGCAAGTGGCCTCATCCGACGCAACGCAAATTTCGTTAAAATGCGAACGACAGGGTGAAGACTACGTCC
>CAZPJO010000536.1:0-1813 GCA_964586895.1 uncultured Roseicyclus sp. | reverse complement strand
GCCACAAGGCCTTCGGCGGCGGTGCGCCCCGATTTCTTGGCGGCTTTCGCCAGACCCTTGGTGCGCAACCAATCGACGGCCGCTTCCATGTCACCATCGGTCTCGGTCAGTGCCTTCTTGGCGTCCATCATGCCTGCGCCGGTCGTGTCGCGCAGCTCTTTCACCATGCTTGCGGTGATAGCCATGTCATATCTCCTGAAATGGGATAGGTCGGGCCGGGTCCATTCGCGATGGTATCCCGACCCTCATGTCAGTTCTGTAACGCGTCCGCCTCAGCTGGCGGCAGGCGTCTCTTCGGGGGCTGCGTCGGCGGCAGGTGCTTCTTCCGCCGGAGCCTCAGCAGGCGTCTCGGTCAGCGCGTCCTCGACGGTGCCCTCTTCCAGGGCGCCAAGGTCAACACCGGCCGATTCCATCTGCGTCGTCATCCCGTCCAGCGCTGCGCGGCTGATAAGTTCGCAGTAGAGGCCGATGGCACGTGCCGCGTCGTCGTTGCCGGGGATGATGTAATCGACGCCATCGGGCGAGCAATTGGTGTCAACCACGGCCACAACCGGAATTCCCAGCTTCTTGGCTTCGGCAATCGCGAGGTCTTCCTTGTTGACGTCGATCACGAAGATCAGGTCCGGCAGACCGCCCATTTCGCGGATCCCGCCAAGCGAGGCCTGCAATTTGGCCTGGTCACGCTCCATGCCCAGACGCTCTTTCTTGGTCAGACCTTCCAGCGAGCCGTCGGCCTGCTTTTCGTCGATCTCTTTGAGGCGGCTGATCGAGTTGGACACGGTTTTCCAGTTCGTCAGCGTGCCACCAAGCCAGCGGTGGTTCATGTAATATTGCGCGCAGCGCTCGGCGGCGTCGGCGATCGGCTTCTGTGCCTGCCGCTTGGTGCCCACGAACAGGATGCGACCGCCCTTTGCGACGGTTTCGCGCACAGCGATCAACGCCTGTTCCAGCATCGGATGCGTCTGCGTCAGGTCGATAATGTGGATGCCGTTGCGATCCCCGTAGATGAACTCGCCCATGCGGGGATTCCAACGTTGGGTCTGGTGGCCGAAGTGTACGCCAGCTTCAAGAAGCTGCCGCATGGAGAAATCAGGAAGCGCCATGCTTGTTTTCCTTTTCCGGTTTGAACCTGAGCGAGGGATCAGAGGCGGATGCCTCAACCGGTGGACCTTACGGGGATGTCTCCCGCCGCATGGCCCGCCCTCGCCTGTGAAGTGCGCGCCGTTTAGGCGGTATCCGCGCCAGAGGCAAGAGCGAAAGGGCGGCGGTTTGCGCGGCGCCCTCTTTCGGCCCCGGATCCACTCTTCGGACCCGCCCCGGTCCGGCCCCCGGGCCCTCGCCCGGTCTTGACCCACATCAACGACGCCTCCGCCCCGGCGCGCTAGATTCCGCGCGTGACACACAGGAGGGCAACATGGCCAAAGACAGCGCGGACACGACCCCGAAGGCGAGGCAAAAAACCGTTACCGAACCGGCACTTCCGGTTCCGGCCAAACCCGAAATCATGGGCTTCGACACCGGGGAATATCCCTATCCCATCAAGCTCGACACCAAGACCTACGAGGCCGAAAAGGCCGCGTTGCAGGTGGAGCTTCTCAAGGTGCAGCATTGGGTGGAGGAGACCGGCCAGAAGATCGTCATGTTGTTCGACGGGCGCGACGCCGCCGGTAAGGGCGGCACGATCAAGCGCTTCATGGAACATCTCAACCCCCGGGCCGCGCGGGTGGTCGCCTTGAACAAACCGTCGGATGAAGAGCGCGGCCAATGGTTTTTCCAGAGGTATATCAAACACCTGCCGACTGAGGGTGAGATC
>CAZPJO010000535.1:0-1829 GCA_964586895.1 uncultured Roseicyclus sp. | reverse complement strand
GGTCATCGGCGATCATCGGCGGTTGCGAGCGGATCGTGGAGACCACGGACACCCGGCACCCCTTGCGTTGCAATGCTGCGACGAGGGGGCGAAAATCGCCGTCGCCTGAGAAGATCACGATGTGATCCACATGGGGCGCGGTTTCCATGGCATCGACGGCCAGTTCGATATCCATATTGCCTTTGACCTTGCGGCGGCCCTGGCTGTCGACGAATTCCTTGGCAGGCTTCGTAACCATGTTGAAGCCGTTGTAGTGAAGCCAATCGACCAGCGGGCGGATCGGGGAATAGTCGTCATTTTCCAGCAGAGCGGTATAGTAGTAGGCCCGAAGCAGTTTGCCGCGTTGCATGAATTCCTGTCGCAGGAGCTTGTAGTCGATATCAAATCCAAGCGCTTTTGCAGCGGCGTAGAGGTTGGAGCCGTCAATGAACAGCGCCAGGCGTTCGTCACGATAAAACATAATATGTCCAATACCCGTGAGTGAGTTTAATGCACCGAGAGCAAAAAATGTCCGGAGAGTGAAGCCGGATGCCCGCGGCACTGGGTCGACGTTATATGGGGCTTAGGAGAAGGGGGTGCAACACATGATGTATACAGGTGACGTAACGACCGGCTTGATAGCGCTTGGCGCGAACCTGCCATCGGGCGGCCTTTCGCCGAAAGCGGCGGTGTCGCGGGCGATGGACCTTGTGGCCGAGGCCTGCGGCGGGGCGGTTGCGCGCAGCCGCCTGTTCCGGACGCCTGCGTTTCCCGAAGGCGCGGGGCCGGATTTCGTCAACGCGGCGATGCGGGTGGATTGGCCCGGCACGGCACAGGATTTGTTGGAACAGCTGCACCGGATCGAGGCGGCATTCGGGCGCACAAGGGACGCCCGATGGGAGGCGCGGGTGATGGATCTTGACCTGATCGGGTTTGGCGACGCGATCTTGCCGGACCCCGAGACGCGCGCCAGATGGGCGGCGTTGTCGCCCGAGGCGGCGGCCAAGGTGGTGCCGGATCAATTGATCGTGCCGCATCCGCGCCTGGCCGAGCGGGGCTTTGTCTTGGTGCCGTTGGCCGATGTGGCCCCCGATTGGCAAGACCCCACGACGGGGCGGTCGGTGCGCGCGATGGTGCAGGCGCTGCCCGCGCGGGTTCTTGAGACGATCGAACCCGTGGAGGGGGCGCGCGAATCCGGTTGTCAATAAGGGCAATGGTGCTTATGTAGGCCGCTCTGATCCACCTGTTTACACGTCTGGAGTGCTCCATGGCCCGCGTCACGGTTGAAGATTGCGTTGATAAGGTCCCGAACCGGTTCGAGTTGGTGATGCTTGCATCGCACCGCGCGCGCGAGATTTCCTCGGGCGATCCGCTGACCGTGGACCGTGACAACGACAAAAATCCGGTCGTTGCATTGCGCGAAATCGCGGACGAAACGCAGCAGGCCGATGACCTGCGCGAGCGCCTGATCGAGAGCCACCAGACGCAGATCGAGGTCGATGAGCCCGAAGAAGACGCCATGGCGTTGTTGCAGGGTGTCGAGCAGGATCGCCCGGCGCAGGATGACATGAGCGAAGAGCAGATGCTGCGCGCGCTCATGGAAGCGCAAGGCCAGAAGTGACGGCCGAGGCGGCGCTCGATCATTCGCACGGCGCCGAGGATCATATCGACGCCGACGATCTGCTCAGCCTCGTCCAGAACTACAATCCCAACACCAACGAGGCGCTGATCCGCAGCGCCTTTGCCTATGGCCGCGAGATGCACGAGGGGCAGACGCGTCATTCCGGTGAGCCTTATTTCACCCATCCGGTTGCCGTCGCTGCGATCCTTACGGAGCAGCAGCTTGATGA
>CAZPJO010000534.1:1604-1831 GCA_964586895.1 uncultured Roseicyclus sp. | reverse complement strand
AATCAGGTGATATTGATTGAACGCATAGGCCACCTCGCCCTCGGGCTGACTTGCCGGGATCGGGCGGAAACTGTCTTCCGTGATGTCGCGCAACATCACCGACCGGACCGAAGCCAAAAGCCGACCCAACATCACGTAACCCGTTGGCTTCCAACGCGGATCCGTCAGGATCACATGATAGAACTCTTCCGGCAACTTACCCGCCTGCGCCCGGATATGATCAATCG
>CAZPJO010000534.1:317-1594 GCA_964586895.1 uncultured Roseicyclus sp. | reverse complement strand
GAACACGGTTACGCCTGCCGTCACCTGCACCGTGCAATCGACGTTGGTGACCGGGCTGCCGCCATCGGGCCACGGCGCGGTTGCGAATGGCTGGTACTTCAAGGACCTCCGGCAAATCCTGCTCTGGCATTGCGCGTAGATGATCAATCGCCTCGCCCACCGACCAATGCTCGGGCACCGCGACGATCTCGCGCTGCATCAGGCGTCCGGCCGTCTCTTCGGGATAGCTCAGTGCCGCCTCAACCGCCGCGCGGTCCACCGGTTCCAGCGCATCGAGGATCTGTTCCTGCTGCGCCTCTTCGAGGTCCTCCACAAGGTCGACCACATCGTCGCTGTCCAACTCGCGCACCGCGTCCGCGATCACTTCGTCGGGCAGGACGTCCAGAACCGCCTCGCGCAGTCCCTCCTCCAGCTCCGACAGGACCTCGCCGTCGATCCCCTTGGACCACAACGACAACCACCCGTCCCGCTCGGCGGCGGTGATCTGTTCCAGAAGGTCGGCGATATCGGCCGGGTGCAGCGGCGCCATCAGCGCGTCGATGGAGGCCACATCCTGCGCCGCAACCGCCGCGCGCAACGCCGCCCTGAGCGAGATATCCAGCGAATAGGCATCACGCCCGTCTTCACGCGTCTCGTCGATGAGTTCTTCCATTTCGCTCGACATGGCGCGCCCTCCTGACCGGTGTGATTGCCCCTAACATGGGCCGCCGCGAAGGGCTATCAATTGCCATGCCGATCCGCAGCCAGAGGGGCCTGACATGCAAGATCGCCTGATCCTTGGGCAATGCCTGTTCTACGACGCCGACCCCCGACATGCCGGGCCGGACGGCCTGCGCCACAGCGCGCGGGGCGGCGTGCTGATCCGCGACGGCCACATCGCCGCCACCGGCGAGGCCGACGACCTCCGCGCCGCCCATCCGCAGGCCGCAATCACCGATCATGGCAACCACCTGATCGTGCCGGGCTTTGTCGATGCCCATGCCCATTACCCCCAAACCGCCATCATCGCGTCCTGGGGCAAACGGTTGATCGATTGGCTCAACTCCTACACATTTCCCGAAGAAATACGCTTTAACGACGCCGCCTATGCCTCTGACATCGCATCGCTTTACTTCGATCTGACCCTTTCGAACGGCACCACCACCGTGGCCAGCTACGCCACTATCCATCCCGCCTCCGTCGATGCCTTTTTCGCGCAGGCGCAGGCGCGCGGTCTCCATGGCGCGGCCGATCACGACGAGCAGGGCGAAACCGAGCACGGTCCCTGCGGCCCTCGT
>CAZPJO010000534.1:0-307 GCA_964586895.1 uncultured Roseicyclus sp. | reverse complement strand
TGCCTTTTTCGCGCAGGCGCAGGCGCGCGGCCTGCTTGCGCTGACCGGCAAGACCTGCATGGATCGCAACGCGCCCGACGGGCTGCGCGACACCGCGCAATCGGCCTATGACGACAGCCGCGCCCTGCTAAACGAATGGCACGGACGCGACCGCCTGTCCTACATCATCACGCCGCGTTTTTCGCCCACCTCCACGCCCGCGCAACTGGACGCGCTCGGTGCGCTCTGGGCCGAGCATCCCGATTGCCTGATGCAGACCCACATCAGCGAACAGGTCGACGAAATCGCCTGGGTCCGCGACCTCTTT
>CAZPJO010000533.1:0-1835 GCA_964586895.1 uncultured Roseicyclus sp. | reverse complement strand
TTCACAGCCGTGCTTGGTGCGCCCGAAGACCAGCACCAGCGCTTCGGGATCCTGCGACAGGATCTTGCGCAACGCGTCGCCCTTTTCCGGCTTGGACATGAAGCGCACGCTTTGGGTGATCTTGTCGGCGGCCTTGCCGGGGGGCGAGACCTGCACCTTTTTGGGGTTGTTCAGGTAGGCCTGCGACAGCTCTTCCATCTGCTTGGGCATGGTGGCCGAAAACAGCATCGTCTGACGCGGGGTGCCAAGCTGCGGCGCGATCTTGCGCAGCGCGTGGATGAAACCGAGGTCGAGCATCTGGTCGGCCTCGTCCAGCACCAGGTGCTGCACGGTGTCGAGGCGGATCGCGCGGCGATCCATCAGGTCGATCAGGCGACCGGGCGTGGCCACAAGAATGTCGACGCCTTTGGCCAGCGTCGAGATCTGCCGCCCGATGCTTTGCCCGCCCACAACGGTGGCGACCTTGATCGGGGTCTTCTGCGTGAACACACGCAGGCTTTCGGCGATCTGGTTCACAAGCTCGCGGGTGGGCGCCAGGATCAGGGCGCGCGCCGTCTTGGGCTCGGGCTTGCCGTGCAGGCCCAGAAGATGCTCCAGCAGGGGCAGACCAAAGGCCAGCGTCTTGCCGGTGCCGGTCTGCGCAAGGCCCATGATGTCATGGCCTTCAAGGGCCAGTGGAATGGCCTGATTCTGGATCGGGGTGGGTTCGGTGAACCCGTTTTCCTTGAGGGCTTTGGAAAGGCTCGGCTTCAGGCCGAGCATGTCGAAATCGAACAATACGTATCCTTTCGGGATCGCGCCAACAGGCCACGAACCGAGGGGGCCGCACGTCAACGGGCGGCGAAGCTAGGGTGCGACCGGGCGGCTCATCCGCCGATCGTCAGAGCCCTGCGTGATGGGGGTCTTGGGGATTCTATCGGCGCTGTAGGCCCGGTCTTTAGGGCGACTGCTCACGCGGCAGTGCAGCATCCGATAAGGGGCAGATGGAGGAGGCGACGGCACAAGTCAAGGAAAATCCCGTCATTCGGGTTTGGAATGACACCCATCCGAAGATGTGTCGCCGCCCCCCTTTCCATGGCGCGACCCTTGGCGTAAACGCCCGCCATCCCATTAGAAAGGACACCGTCATGGGTTACCGGATCGTCGTCGCAGGTGCCACGGGCAACGTGGGCCGTGAAATGCTGAACATTCTGGCCGAGCGCCAGTTTCCAGTTGATGAGATCGTGGCGCTTGCGTCGCGTCGGTCGCTGGGAACGGAATGCAGCTTTGGCGACAAGACCCTCAAGACGAAAGACCTTGATACGTTTGATTTCGAGGGCTGGGATATCGCGCTGTTTGCCATCGGATCGGATGCAACCAAGAAATATGCACCCAAGGCTGCCAAGGCGGGTTGCATCGTGATCGATAACTCGTCGCTCTACCGCTATGACCCGGATATCCCGCTGGTCGTGCCGGAGGTGAACCCGGAGGCGGTGGATCGCTACGCCAAGAAGAATATCATCGCGAACCCGAATTGTTCGACCGCGCAGATGGTCGTCGCCCTCAAGCCGCTGCATGACCGCGCGAAGATCAAGCGCGTTGTCGTCAGCACCTATCAATCCGTGTCAGGCGCGGGCAAGGACGGCATGGACGAGCTGTGGGATCAGACCAAGGCGGTCTATAACCCCACAGACGATAAACCTGCCAAGAAGTTCACCAAGCAGATCGCCTTCAACGTGATCCCGCATATCGATGTGTTCATGGATAGCGGCGAGACCAAAGAAGAGTGGAAGATGGTCGCGGAGACCAAGAAGATCGTCGATCCGGCGATCAAAGTGACGGCCACCTGCGTGCGC
>CAZPJO010000532.1:0-1841 GCA_964586895.1 uncultured Roseicyclus sp. | reverse complement strand
GGCCATGTGGGGCCGGAAGCCGCCGTGGGCGGGCCGATTGGCCTTTTGGAAAATGGCGACATGATAACCATCAACGCCATCACCGGTGAGCTCTCCGTGGCCCTGTCGGAGGAGGAATTGGCAACGCGGCGGTCCAATTGGAAAGGCCCGCGCGAGACGATCTATGCCTCGGGCGCGTTGTGGAAATACGCACAGCTTGTGGGCGAGGCGCGCTATGGCGCGGTGACCCATCCCGGCGCGGCAAAGGAAAAGCACGTCTATGCGGATCTTTGAATCGGTGCGGTTGGGCGGGCGATTCGGGGGGGTGATGCTCCTCGGTCTTTCAGCCCTCCTCGCGGGGTGTGTGAGCCTTGGGGGCGGTGGCGACGCCGCACCGCGCGCGGTGCAGGTGACGGCAGATGCGGTCACAATCACCGGGCCGGATGGCTTTTGCGTTGATCCGGCCCTGACCCGCAATGACGGCGACACTGGATTTGTGTTGCTTGGCAATTGCGCGGCGATCTCGGGCCGGGCGCGCGCGCCGCAACCCGATATCCAGGCGGTTCTGACCGCGGCGGTGGCCGAACGGTCGAGTGGCGGCGGCGTATTGACGGAATCACTGGATGAGCTGGATGGCTTTTTCCGCTCGGACGCGGGGCGTGGCCTTCTGAGCCGCAGCGGCGACGCCGAGAGCATCACCATCCTGGAGACCCGCGTGGCCGGTGAGATGTTCCTTCTGCATGCGCGCGACACCAGCGCGGGCGCGGTCGTGGGCGTCGCACAGGATTATTGGCGCGCCTATCTTGATCTTGGTCCGAGACTTACGACGTTGTCGGTCCTGGCGCTGGCCGATCAGGATGTCAGCGACGCGCAGGCGCTGACGACTTTGGTGAGCTTTGCCGATGCCGTGGGCCGGGCCAATACCGGGCTGACAGGGGATGCGATCGCGGCAGACCTGCCACAGGCCGAGGCACAAGGCGGTCGGGGCCTCTTTCAAGGTGAGTTGTTTCAGCGGATATTCCGGTAACCGTCTGCCAAGAGAACTCTGCTACGATCAGGGCCAGGCCACGGTTCGGCTGCGAAGGATGAGCGGAATGGGACAGGATTTTCCCGGAATGTTTGGTGGACTTGGCCTTGGCCAGACCCTCAAGCGCTGGCAACGGGCGCTGCGGCTTCCCAAAGACCTGCCAAGCGGCGAATTGCAACGGATGGCCGGCGATTTGCAGGGGCTGCGCGACCGGCTGGATGTGATGTCGGCGCAGGCGCGGTCGGAATTGCGCGCGCGCAGGCCCGATGCCGACGACGGGATCGAGCGGCCCGATCAATGCGATTGGGCCGAGCGGCCCGCGCCGTGGCGCTCCGAGATGCGGCCGCGCGGTGTGGTGGGCCTTGGATCGCCGCAACACCTGGCCGGTGGGATCACGGTGTTCCATGACGCCAGCCATGCCGATTTCAGCCTGGTACAGGACCGGACCCCGGCCTGGGTCAAGGGGGCGGAATTTGGGTTGGTGCTTGAAGTATACCGGTCCGACGGGTCGTTCATTTCGTTCGTGCAGGACCTGCCGGATGCGGCCGTGGCGGACCTGACGCGCAATCATTTCGTGGCGCTGCGCCTGATCGCGGAACGCGAGCAGCCGGTCGAAATCTACGCGCGTTTGAACGTGCAGCACGGGCCAAACGTCGAACAGATCGTGCGGCAGCTGGATTTCGATGGGTCCGAGGGCAAGGCGGAATTCGACCTTGCCTATTCCAAGATCAACGAAAAGCGGATTGAAAAGGCGTGGCTCGACCTGATCATCGAGGGGCCCAAGATGACCCGCATCGCGTTGTGGGACATGGTCCTTTTGCGCGCGCCACGCGCC
>CAZPJO010000531.1:0-1851 GCA_964586895.1 uncultured Roseicyclus sp. | reverse complement strand
CGTGATCCTCAAGGCCCTCGCCGGAGAACCGATCCCGGTTTACGGCACCGGTGAAAACGTGCGCGATTGGCTTTATGTCGAAGACCACGCCCATGCGCTTCTGACTGTCTTGGAAAACGGCGAGATCGGGCGCAGCTACAACATCGGTGGCCATAACGAGATGCGCAACATCGACCTTGTGCGCACGATCTGCGCCCTGCTTGACGCGCGTCGCCCCAGGGCCACGCCCCATGCCGACCTGATCACCTTTGTCACCGATCGGCCCGGCCACGACATGCGCTACGCCATCGATGCTTCCCGCATCCAGGCGGAGCTTGGCTGGAAACCCTCGGTCACGGTCGAAGAGGGCCTGGCGCAAACGGTCGATTGGTTCCTCGACAACGAAGACTGGTGGCGTGCCCTTCAGGATCGCGAAGGCGTCGGTCAACGCCTTGGGACAAAGGCATGAAACTTCTCGCATTCGGCCAAACCGGCCAGGTCGCGCAAGAGCTTGCCATGCTGGGTGTGCAGACCTTGGGCCGGGCCGAGGCTGACCTGACCGACCCGCTGAAATGCGCGGCCCTGATTGCCGCCAGCGACGCAGACGCAGTGATAAACGCCGCCGCATACACTGCCGTCGACAAGGCCGAGGAAGAGGAAGCTTTGGCCCTCAAGGTCAACGCCGAAGCGCCCACCGCAATGGCGCAGGCCTGCGCCGCGCGAGGCATTCCATTCGTCCATATTTCGACCGATTACGTGTTCGAGGGCACCGGCACGACGCCCTGGCAACCCGATCACGCCACCGGCCCCCTGGGCGCCTACGGGCGCACGAAGCTTGCGGGCGAAGAAGGTGTGCGCAACGCGGCCGGGATCCATGCGATCCTGCGCACATCATGGGTTTTTTCCGCCCACGGCGCGAATTTCGTCAAGACCATGCTGCGCCTCGGGGCGGACCGTGATCGCCTGACCATCGTCGCGGATCAGATCGGTGGCCCCACCCCGGCCCGTGACATCGCGCAGGCCTGCGTGACCATCGCAAAGACCCTCGCGGCCGACCCCGCAACATCGGGCACCTACCATTTTTCGGGCGCGCCGGACGTGTCCTGGGCCGATTTTGCACGCGCGATTTTCGACCGCGCCGGGCTGGCATGCACGGTCGAGGATATCCCGACATCCGCTTACCCGACACCTGCGGTACGCCCGCCCAATTCGCGTATGGATTGCACCGCGACCGAGGCTACGTTCGGCATCCCTCGCCCCAATTGGCACGCAGGCCTCGACGCCGTTCTGCGCGATCTTTCACAAACCTGAGCGGTCTTCAGTGGCCGTTAACACCTGCTGTGGCATGGGTCTTCGCGTCGGTGCGTGATTGGCAATCGCCGTCCGACAGGTTAGGCCCACGTCAAATGGTCTAAAGGACGGAGGCGCAGAGAATGGCGCGCAAAGGAATCATACTCGCCGGCGGCTCCGGCACGCGGCTTTACCCGGTCACCACCGGTGTCTCGAAGCAGCTTTTGCCGATCTATGACAAGCCGATGATTTACTATCCGCTGTCGGTGTTGATGCTGTCTGGCATCCGCGAGATCGCGATCATCACGACCCCAACCGATCAGGCCCAATTCAAACGCACCCTGGGCGACGGAAGCCAATGGGGCCTCAGCCTTACCTACATCGAACAACCCAGCCCCGATGGCCTTGCGCAGGCCTATCTGCTGGCCCGCGATTTCCTTGATGGCGCCCCGTCCGCGATGGTTCTGGGCGATAACATCTTCTTTGGCCATGGCCTTCCCGTCGCGCTGGCCGCTGCCGATGCCAAGACCGAAGGCGGTACTGTCTTCGGCTACCGCGTGACCGATCCCGAACGCTATGGCG
>CAZPJO010000530.1:0-1852 GCA_964586895.1 uncultured Roseicyclus sp. | reverse complement strand
CGCAACTGCAGCTCATGTGCGAACACATTCAACAAGACCTCGCTATCGCTAGATGTGTTGACATGCCGGCGGTCTGCCGAGTAGACCTCTTCGGCGAGCTGATCTGCATTCGTCAAATTGCCGTTATGAGCCAGGCTAATGCCATAGGGCGCGTTCACGTAAAACGGCTGAGCCTCTTCCGAACTCGAACAGCCGGCGGTTGGATAACGGCAATGGCCGATCCCCATGTGGCCCATCACCTTTTCCATGTGCTTTGCCTGAAAGACATCGCGGACGAGCCCGTTATCCTTCCGGAGTCGCAAATTGCCGTCATCGTCGGTGCAGATACCTGCCGAGTCCTGTCCACGATGCTGAAGCACCGTCAGCGCGTCGTACAGGCTTTGATTGACATTCCCTTGAGCAACGATTCCGACAATACCGCACATAGCTGAATCCTAGGGGCATGGCTCTAGCAGGAAAGAAGAGCAACAATCGCGAGCCACGGTTTGGTGTTCAAGAAGACGGAAACCTACCCGCCGCACCTACTATGGTCAACTAGCTTTCGAAGTAAAGCAAGTCTCGCTTCACGCTCTCGGGGTACATCGGCTCCACGATGAAAAACATCGCATCGAAATGCCGAATTCCCGATCTCTACAACAACTTCTCATGCGCAGTCTTGCTTTACTTCGCGAACGCAAATAGGCCCAAACCAATTGGAGAGAATCGTTTTCCTAAAAGTTCCAACAGCGCGCCGAGCGCAACCTGTTTCAATCGCCCAAAACAACCGATAATGAGCCGGGACCAAGTGCAGTTCACCTGCACTTACAAAGACTCTCGAACGCCTCGTGCTTCGGCACCCGCTTACCTTCTTTAGAGCCTCAGTGGACAGGTCTCATGCGAAGTGAAGAAGAACTCCGTCTTCTCTCCGAATCGGATCCGATCGTCGTCAAAGTTGGCTCACGCGTCTTAGCCGGTCCACAAAGCCAACTCGACTTAACACAAGTGAATCGACTCGGGCTTCAGCTGTCCCAACTAATGGAATCGGGCAAGCGAGTCGTGTTGGTCAGTAGCGGTGCCGTTGCCGCAGGTATGGGTAAGCTTGGCCTAGAGTCCCGACCTCGCAGCCTGGACCGGCTTCAAGCCATCGCTTCCGTCGGGCAAGCTCACCTGATCCAAGCCTACGAAGCGGCTCTCGCCGAGAACGGAAGGCATGCCGCGCAAGTACTCCTAACCGCGGACGACTTGGACGATCGGAAACGTTACTTGAACCTGCGTAACACGCTGGTGGCGCTCTTGGACATGGGAGTCGTACCAATCGTCAATGAGAATGACTCTGTTTCCGTCGATGAATTGCTGACCACGTTCGGTGACAATGACCGCCTAGCCGCTATGGTTGCCGGCTTATTCCAGCGGCCCGCACTCATCATCCTCAGCGACGTAGAGGGAGTCTTTGACACTCGCATCCAGCCGGCGGACGGCTCGCAGATCATCCCGACGATCGACCGCGTTGACGAAGAGATCCTTGCACTCGCCGTCGATAAGAAGACGGGACTTAGCAAAGGTGGAATGGCATCGAAGTTGATAGCAGCTCAGTTCGTCACGCGCAGCGGTGCGCCAGTTGTGATAGCAGGCGGACGAACGGAAGCAGTCTTGGAGAAGGTCTTAGCCGGCGAAAACATAGGAACTCTCTTCAGGGCTGAAGAGAGGGCTTTGTCGCCTAAAAAGCGCTGGATCGGTTTCTCGGCTCAAATAACTGGCTCCGTCACCTGCGACTGGGGAGCCGCAAAACCACTCCAAAAGGAGAGCCCAAGCTTACTCGCAATCGGAGTTACGAGCGTCCAAGGGCCTTTCGAGAAGGGAGACATTGTTGCAA
>CAZPJO010000529.1:0-1852 GCA_964586895.1 uncultured Roseicyclus sp. | reverse complement strand
CCGGTGGAGGTTTTGATGAAATCGGCGCCCGCCATCATGCACACGAGCGAAGCCTTGGCGACATTGCGGAGCGTGCCAAGCTCTCCGGTGGCGAGGATCGCCTTCACATGCGCCTCGCCGCAGGCGGCGCGGAAGGTGCGCATTTCGTCGTAGAGCGCTTGCCAATTACCGGTCAGGGCGTGGCGGCGGGAGATGACGATGTCGATTTCGGCGGCACCGGCGGCGACGGACATCTCGATCTCTTTCACGCGCAATTCGAACGGGGACAGGCCCGCCGGGAAACCGGTGGAGACGGCGGCGACGGGGATGTTCGTGCCCTCGAGTGCCTCAACCGCCGTTTCGATCATGTCGTGGTAAACGCAGACAGCCCCGGTGGTGATTGGCGGCAGGCCAAGAGCGTCGAGAATTTCGGCGCGCACCGGTTGGCTGGCCTTGGCGCAAAGGCGTTTGACGCGGCCCGCCGTGTCATCGCCCGAAAGCGTGGTGAGGTCGATCAGGGTGATGGCTTTGGCGAGCCACGCGGCCTGGTGGGTTTTCTTGACCGAGCGCCTGCCGGCAAGCGTGGCCGCGCGGCGTTCGATGGCCGAAGTATTTGCTTGCACCGAGGCGACCCAGTCGAGGTCAAGCTCCGTGCCCGCGTTGCGGGGCAGATGGACCTGCGGCAGTTGGTCGGTTGTGGTGGTTGTCGTGTGGTGGAGCGTGTCGGTCATTGAGCGGCCCTTTGGCATTGGAGAAAGGGTCTCATGCGGCGGCGATGAAGGCAAGGTTGACCAAACGGTCAAATCCTTGGAACGCGCCCGCGACTATAGGCGGCTCAGCACCAGTCCCGCCGCGACGAGGACGATGGCGGCGATCCGGGTCCAGCTTATGTCGCGCACTTGAAGGCCGAACGCGCCGATGGCGTCGAGCAACAGGGCCGCCGCCAATTGGCCGAAGATCAGGGCCGCGACCATGGTGAGCACGCCGAGGGTGCCAACCGACCAGACCGCCGCCCAGACGTAGACGGCCCCCAATGCGCCGCCGATCCAGGCCCACCACGGGACTGCACCCATTTGTGCCCCGCTTGGCACGGCCCCGCGCAGGACCACGATGAGCGACAGGGCGATGGCGCCCACGATAAAGCTGATCGCGGCGGCGGCGACGGGGTCGCCGACATGGCTGCCGAGGCGCGCATTGATCGGGGCCTGGGTCGAGATGCAGGCCCCGCCGACGGCGATGGCGATCAGGGCAAAGAGGTATTGGCTGGACATGGGGGCGGCCTCCGTCTTGGGTGAGCGGACGATGCGCCGCCGCCCCGGAATTGCCAAGAGGCGGCGCGCGGGCTAGGACCGGCGCACGAGTGCAATCCGAAAAGTGGGAACCGGTTTTCGGAAGGAATTGCACGCCAATATTCCGGGGTGCTGCCATGCCATTTGACCGTTCCATCAAGATCGCTCCGTCGATCCTTGCCGCAGATTTCGCGAATTTCGGGGCCGAGGTTCGGGCGGTCGAAGCGCAGGGGGCGGATTGGATCCATATCGATGTGATGGACGGCCATTTCGTTCCGAACCTGACCTTTGGGCCGCCGATGGTGAAGGCGTTGCGCAAACATGTGTCGACGGTGATGGACGTGCACCTGATGATCGCGCCGGTCGATCCGTATATCGAGGCCTATGCCGATGCGGGCGCGGATATCCTGACCGCCCATGTGGAGGCCGGATCACATATCCACCGCACGTTGCAGGCGATCCGTGGTGCCGGGATGAAGGCGGGGGTGGCGCTCAACCCCGGCACGCCTGCGGGGGCGGTGGCGCATGTGTTGGACCTGTGTGATTTGATCTGCGTGATGACGGTCAATCCGGGCTTCGGTGGG
>CAZPJO010000528.1:0-1856 GCA_964586895.1 uncultured Roseicyclus sp. | reverse complement strand
CCCGCACAACTTGCCGAAATCGAGATAGCCCCCGCGGGGCAGGGCATCGGGCGATTTGCGCGACACCAAGCGCACCCCGGCCGCGATCAAACCGGCGGCGGCCACTAGGCCGCGACCGGGTTCTGCCATGATGCGGGCCACATCGCCGAAGCGGGCGTGGACAAGCTCCATCACCTTGGCCGCGTAGGCGGTTGGGGGCGGGACATCCTCGCCGTAGAAGGCCGGGAAGCCGCCGCCGATGTTGAGCAGATCAAGCGCGAAGCCCTGGTCCTGCGCGAGGTTCCAGACCTGCGCGATACCGTCGAGGACGGGCGCCCACATCGCCGGGTCGCGGGTTTGCGAGCCGACGTGGAACGACAAGCCGACGGGGCGGAGGCCGAGGGATTTGGCCTGCGCCATCAGCGCCAGCGCGGTATCGCGGGTGGTGCCGAATTTGCGGGTCAGGGGCCAATCGGCACCGGAGGCATCAACCAGAAGACGGATGTAGACCTGTGCGCCGGGGGCGTGTTCGGCGATTTTCTCAAGCTCTTCGGATGCGTCGGCGGCAAAGACATCCACGCCGACAGAATGGGCGAAGGCGATGTCGGCGGGTTTCTTGACGGTGTTGCCGAAAGAGATGTGCGCCGGTGCGGCACCTGCGTCCAGGCAGATCTGGATCTCATGGCGCGAGGCGGCATCGAAGCCCGAGCCGAGGTCGACAAGCCGGCGGAGGATTTCGGGCTGCGGATTGGCTTTGACGGCGTAGTGGATATGTGCGCGACCGAGGCCGGTTTTCAACGCCTGATATTGCTGTGCCACGCGGTCCACGTCGAGCACGAGGGTCGGACGCTCGAACGAATGGGCGCGGGCATAGGCTTCGGCGCGAGATGCGGATACGGGAGTGGCGCCCGAAAGGGCGGTAAACGTAGCGGTCATGACGTTCTCCAAGAGATCGAAAGCCCCCACTTAAGGGGCGTCTTGCGTTCAAAGGGAGACGTTACCGTCGCTACGTAACTGCGATGGTTATCCCGGGACCCCGATCAGAGGATCCCGACTTACCACCCGTGACAGAGGCGCGTGCGTTGGCGTCTATGCGGCGGCGTTTGAGGCAAAATGTGAGTCGGATCAAGAGGGAAAATGCGACGGCCTGTCGAAAGAGTCAGCGCCCGTGTGAGCGGTCGTAGGCGTTGGCCGCGGAGGGGCGGTGGGCGGCCGTGTGTTCCGTGTCGAACACCTCGATCCGGAGCGGATAGCAGCGCGTGGTATCGGACGAATGCTCGGCCCCGCAATCGCCGCCGGGGCAAGCGGAGAGCGCGCCGAGAAGGTCGATCTCGGCGCGGAACTCCAACCTGTCGCCGGGGCGGACCGGTGAGGCCTTCATGAAATATTGTCCGGTGTCGCGGGTGAACCCGGTGCACATGAAGACGTTCAGGACATCGTGGATGTGTGTTTCGGCCACAGGCATGGGCAGGCCGGTTTCATCGGCGAGCGCGCGGGTCAGGTTGGAATGGCAGCAATGGTGGTATTGGTCGCCCGCGTGCAGCAGCGCGTTTGTGTAGGGATCGCAGCGGGTGCCGATCACGTCGTGGACCGCGCCGCCGAATGCGTCGATGCCGTACCAGTCCAGCGTGTCCTTTACGATGGTCGCCATAGGTCGCAGATGCGGAAACGACGACCACATCTGCTGGCCAGTGGTCAGGTGCGTGCCATGAAGCGCCCGTGTCTTGCCAGAATAGAACCGTTCACTGATGTCATCCGCGTTCCACAGGTTAAAATCGCCCACCTGAGGACCTTCAATAGACGAGATGCGAAAGAAATGCCCTGCAGGCACCTGAAAACAGCGGGCCTCGCGCGGTGGGACCCGCACTTCATCCAGC
>CAZPJO010000527.1:0-1865 GCA_964586895.1 uncultured Roseicyclus sp. | reverse complement strand
ATGCAGCGTCAGCGTGGTCTTGCCCGAGCTTTCGGGACCGTAGATTTCCACGATCCGGCCCTTCGGGATACCGCCGATCCCGAGCGCAATGTCGAGACCAAGCGAGCCGGTCGAGGTCGAATCGATGTCGGGCAACGCATTCTCGCCGCCCAGTTTCATGATCGAGCCTTTGCCGAACTGCCGTTCGATCTGGGCCAATGCGCTGTCGAGGGCCTTTTGCTTGTCGGCCGAGATACGGTCAGTCATGTCGAGAAGGTTCGCCGTTGCCATGGATTTCCGTCCTTATGTCATGCCGCGGGGCGTGGCGGCAATGGGGCCGGTCCGGGTTTCGCACCCTAAATCCGGCATGCTCTTTGTTCACCTCTTGTTCGCAAACAGGGTTAACAAACAAAACGAGAACAGTTCAAGGTAAATCTTCATGTGTGATAATTCGACAAGAGCGGTTAACAATCGGTTACGAACTGCGGAAATGGCGAGGAACGGGCATGCTGGTCTTCTGGAAAGCGCGGCTGGTGCTGCTGGCGGTGCCGAAAACCGGCACGACCGCGCTGGAACAGGCGCTGCGGCCCCATGCCGATGCGGCGATCCTCAATCCGCCGCGACAGAAGCATTGCACATTGCGGCGCTATCAAGCGCAATTGCAGGGATTTTTCGAGCAACGCGGCCAACATCCGATGGAGGTGATGGCGGTTGTCCGCGAACCGGTAAGCTGGCTGTCGAGTTGGTATCGCTACCGCACCCGCGACGCGATCGCGGGCAGCCCGAATTCCACCAAGGGCATCGATTTCGACTCCTTCGTCCAGGCGTGGCTGCAAGACGACCCGCCCCCCTTTGCCAGGGTCGGGCGGCAATCGCGGTTCGTGGCGCTCGATGACGGCAGCCTTGGCGTCGATCACCTGTTCAGCCACGCGAATCTGCGCGGGGCGGTGCAATTTCTCGAAGATCGGATCGGGGTAAAGCTTGACCCCGGACGCAGCAATGTCTCGCCCACCCTGCCCACGGAGTTGAGCGCGCCTGTCCTGCGGCGCCTGCACGATGAGGCGGCCGAAGAATTCGCGTTGTGGCGCCGGGTTGAGGCGAGCGGGATCTAGTGCAACTGCCGCCGGACCGTTTCGGTCAGGTCGGTGAGCGAGAACGGTTTGGGCAGGAAGACCGAGCCGGGGATATCCTCCGACTTGCCGTCAAGCGCATCCTCGGCATAGCCCGACACGAACACCACTTTGGTGCCGGGCCGCTCCTTGAGCGCCTGCCGCACCCACGTCGGCCCGTCGAGGCCCGGCATGATCACATCCGTGACAAAAAGATCCACGGACAGATCCGCATCTTCAAGCGTTTCAAGGGCTTCTTCCGCGCTGCCCGCTTCGATCACGGTATAGCCCCGCAGCCGCAGCGCGCGCGACGCGAAGGCGCGCACCGGGGCCTCGTCCTCGACCAACAACACAACGCCGGGGCGCGTGTCATCGGCCAATGCGGCGGGCGCTTTCGGGGTGGCGTCGATGATGGCGTCGGCCGCGTCTTCTTCGGCGTGGGCCTCGTGGGCGGGGATGTAGATGGTGAAGGTTGTCCCGGCACCCACCGCGCTGTCGACGAAGATGTAGCCGCCGGTTTGCTTGATGATTCCATAGGCCATCGACAGGCCAAGGCCGGTCCCCTCGCCCGCGCGTTTCGTGGTAAAGAAGGGCTCGAAAATACGGTTCAATTTGTCGGCGGGGATGCCGTGACCCTGATCGCGGACCCGGATCGTCACGTAAGAGCCCGGCGGCACCACCGCCTGATCGCGGCGCATGACCTCGCTGAGGTGAAGCATGCGCGTCTCGACCCGCCCTTCGCCGCCCTCGGGCCTTGCAGCGCGTGCGGTACCCACA
>CAZPJO010000526.1:0-1877 GCA_964586895.1 uncultured Roseicyclus sp. | reverse complement strand
TGCTCTTTTCGGGGCAGGTGCAACCGCTGCCCCGGCGCGATAAGGCGGTCCACAACCTCGCGTGGCACTTTGTTGTGCGACACCAGAATGCTGTAATCCTCTGCGACGGAAATCAGCCCGCGATCAAACATCCAATGCAATGTCCCCGACAGCGCCAGCCCGTTGCGCACGGAATCGCTGCCGCGCTCTGCCACGGGCCGGATATGCGCCGCCTGCACCTCCGGGCGCCCGCCACCATTGCGAAGTTCCAACCCCGAAACTGCGCACCGATACCCATAGGCCTCGCGCACATGTCGCCGGAACGCAACATCGCGGTACGGTCGGCTGTTCAGCCGCTCCACGACCGGTCGCGCAAAACCGGCTGCGTCCTCCGCCAGCTCGGCCGCGCCCGTGTCATACCGCACCGCCTCGCGCGCTTCGAGGTCCGCCGGCAGGCCGCGCGTCACGATGGCGGCGAACTCTGCATCCGGCAATCGGCGCACCGCAAGCTGCTGCGCTCCACCCTTTTTCGGCTGCCCGGCGGCATCCATCAAGGCCGCCTCCATGGGTCGCCCATGCGTCAATCGTGGAACACAGATATCAAACGGCAGATAGCTTCCCGGCGCGATCAGGGCCATGAACCGCTCGGGCAATGTGGGATGCGGAACGATCCGGTCGATCCTGGCAACCGCGAAATATCCACGATCACCGCTTTTGACCGGCTCATAATAGATCACCCAATCCCCGATCGCCTCCTTCATGGCCTTCAGGTAGGGACGCGGAAAATCATACCGCGTGTCCGGCTCGTCATCGTAAATCGAATCCGCCCTGTGCATGAGAACCAGTTTCACCATGGCACAACCCTCGCATGCACATTCGGCGGGACAAGCGAAAATGTCAGCCGTCTTGCGACCGGTCGCCACAAGCCCCTCGCACTTGCTGCGCCACCGGCCTACATGCCGCCCATGTCTACGCCCACCACAGCACCCCGCCTCCTCGCCATCCTCACCCTGCTCGCCGCGATCGCCTTCGCGGTCGTGCCCATTTTCACCGATCCCTTCACCGGCTTTGACCCCGCGCATTTCCCCAACCCGGTCTCCCGCCTGCCGATCCAGCCCGCCGGATACGCCTTCGCCCTTTGGGGCCTGATCTACCTGTGGCTCATCGCGGGCGCGGCCTATGGCCTCGTCAAACACGCCGCCGATGCCGCCTGGGCCCCGCATCGCCCCTGGCTGATCGCCTCTATGGCCCTTGGCGCCGCCTGGATCCCCGTGGCGCTGGCCGCTCCGATCCCTGCCACCGTGATGATCATCGCGATGTGGGCCACGGCACTCACAGCACTCCTCACAGCCCCGCACACCACCCCGACCTTCGCAAAAGCGCCCATCGGCCTCTACACCGGCTGGCTCACCGCCGCCTCCTGCGTAGCCGCCGCCACCGTCGCCGCAGGTCACGATATCACCGGCGAAATCACCGCCAGCTGGACCGCGCTCGCCGCGGCCCTCGTCGCATCCGTCGCGGTCACGCGCAAAACCACAACGCTCGCCTACCCCGCCGCGGTCATCTGGGCACTCACCGGCACCATGATCGCGAATTGGAACATCTTCCCCGCCTTCGCCACCGCCGCCGCCCTTGGCGCGCTGCTGCTCATCGCCATCGCGCTGGGGCGCCGCATGGAGGCCAACGCCGCCTGACCGCGCCCGCCCTTTCATCTTGCCAGAAAAACCTCCGCCGGAGGCATCCGACCGCACCCGCAAACGCGACGCTCGATCCCTGACGCACCACCGGCCCCCGCAACGCCACCGCTGGACGCCCCCCGCCGCACCCGATACACCGCCCCCATGCGTATTCTCATCACAAACGACGACGGCATCAACGCCCCCGGTCTCAAGGTTCTG
>CAZPJO010000525.1:0-1883 GCA_964586895.1 uncultured Roseicyclus sp. | reverse complement strand
CCACAAGCGGGCGGGGGGGGGGGGTCGTGGTCGCGGTGGGGGCGGGGGGGGGGGCGGCGGTCAGCGCAACCGCGCGCCCAAGCCGGCCAATGCCGACGGCAAGCCGCGTCGGCCCCGGCGCAACCGGCGGCGCAAGCCCGCGGCCTAATCGTCCGTCGATTGCGCGTAGGCGGTGAGCCCCACAAGGATCACCGCCGCAAAGATCGCAAACAGCACACCATAAGCAGCCTCCGCGCCCATCGACCCCGCCAACGTGGCATGGGTCGGGCCGGAGGCGAATTGCATCACCCCCGCGCCCCCCCTCCCGAACAGGTTCAAAAGCGTCACCCCCCGCCCCGTTAGGTGCGGCGGAAGGAAGCTGCGCCCATGGGCGATGACCGCCGGATAGGACGCCCCGAACAGGCCGATGGCCGCAAAGATCGCAATGGCCAGCGGCAGGCTTGCGGGCGGCCATATCCAAAGGCCAAGGCATAGCGCGGCCACCATAAGGTTCCCGCCGAGAACCGCGCGTTTGCGGCTTCCGACCAGCTTGTCGATGGGCCCGTAGGCGAAATTGCCCACCACCATCGCCAGCCCCATGATCAGCGTCGCGGTGCCCACCTGCTCCAGCGTGGCTCCGAAACGCTCGGTCACATAGGGGCTGATCCACAGGCCCCGGATCCCCGCCATCGGCGCGTAGCAGATGAACATGCCCGCAAGGATCGGCCAAAGGGCACGGATCCGCACAAGCTCCACGAAGGAGCCGTGGCGCTCGTCCCTGGGCTTTTCGGGGTTGCGGACGCACAGGCCGATGCCAAGCGCAATCACGGCCGTGAACCCGGCCGTCGCCCACAGCGTCTCGCGCCAGCCATAGGCCTCGATCGCTGCAGCAAGCGGGGCGGCGGACAACAGGTTTCCGGCCGAGCTGATGCCAACCGTGACGCCTGCGAGTGTCCCGAAGAGGGCAAGCGAGAACTGCCGCGCAAAGATGAAATAGGCCGACATCAGGATCGGCGCACATCCGATGCCGATCATCGCCATGGCCAGCGAAATGGCCCCCGGTGTGGTGGCCGTGGCAAAGACAACGCATCCGCCGACCGCGCCGAATGTGAACAAGGTGAACGCCGTGCGGCGCGGCCCAATGGTGTCGAGCGCCCATCCCACCGGCAATTGCATCACCGCAAACGCGGCGAACCAAAGCCCCGATGCCTGCGCCATATCGGCGGTTGTGGTGCCAAGCTCGGCCTCCAGCACCGGGCTCAGAACCGCAAGAAACGCGCGGAAAAACTGGCTCAGGCAATAGGCAATGATCAGAAAGACTAGGCCCGCACGCATCGGGACCTCCCTTCCGCTCCGCCGCTCCTCGGGAGACTGCCGCTCCCTCCTCGCATCTGCAAGCGCGGGTTTATCCGATTGTTTTTGTCGGAAACATCTTGACGACGCTATTTCAATCCGCTTCAAGGTTCCCGACGAAATCAGTCAGATAATAACAGGGACCCCATCATGACCCGCACACCATGCCTTCATAGGCGGGATCGGCCAGATCGACGTAGCTCTGCGGCGGGGTTTCGACATCGGCGGTATCGTAGAAGATGATCCGCGCGCGCTGGCTGAAGCCGAACCACAGGTTGTCATCATCGCGCAGGTTCGCGGGGATACGCTCGGCCAGGACATCGCTGTCGACGGCTTGCAGAAGGCCCAGATCGGCGGCGCGTTGCAGGCGGCTGGTGTCGACGGTCAGGAACACGTCGGCGGGGCTGTTGGCGCCTTCGGCCTCCATCCGCGCGATCAGCTCGTCGGCATTGCCTTCGATCCGGTTGATCGTGATGCCGGTGGCGTCGGTGAAGTCCGAGTAGAGCCGCTCGTCCGTGGCGTAATGGCGCGACGAATAAAGGTTGAGTTCC
>CAZPJO010000524.1:0-1884 GCA_964586895.1 uncultured Roseicyclus sp. | reverse complement strand
GGAACGATCTTAAGATCGACGTGCAACACCCTGTTCTTGAGGGTATTTCATCGGGCGATCATGCCTATTTCGTGCATTCCTACGCGATGCGCGTGCACACGCCCGTCCAGCGCTTGGCCCATGTGGATTACGGCGGCGACGTCACCGCCATCGTCGGGCGCGACACCTGCGTCGGCACGCAATTCCACCCGGAAAAAAGCCAATCCGCGGGCCTGCGCCTGATCGCGAATTTCCTGCGCTGGCGGCCGTGATCCGCGCCTGACCTTTCGGCTAGGTCGTTCTTGCAACACATTGGCATTGCCCGGAAAATGGCACAATTGCGTCTGGTATGCGCCATCTGCCCGCGCGACGCTCACGCATCTGTGATCCTAACCCCTCACAAGGAGAGACCCCCCGTGATCCGCATCGCACTCGCCGTTCTGGCGCTCGTTGGCCTGTCGGCCTGTACACCGACCTCGTCCACCATCTACCCCGAAAACTACGTGGCCGCGAATTGCTTTACCGGCGATTACGTTTTCGACCTCGAAGTCTACGTGCCTTCCGAATACGGCACGATCAATGCCATGACGCAATTCTCCAACGATGCGAACGGGTTGCGCACGGTCTGCCGCCTCGTGCCCGAACCCAACCCGATCCCCGGCTTCGGCTATCCGATCTATTCCGGTGAAGTCGATCAGGGGCGCGATGGCATCTGCGTCTCCGCCCGCACCAGCAACGCGGGCCACGTCCTGTCCTGTGCCTCGCAGCGGCAGGTCGCCAACGCCATCCGCACCGGCAACAACATCCAGCTCACCCGCTGGCAGCCCTTCGGCGGCTCCTCCTAGATCCGCCCGCAGGATCAAAACCGCAGAACAAAAATCAAAGAAAGGGGCGCGCCAAGCGGCACGCCCCTTTTTCATGTCAAAGCGCCTCCACAGACCAAGCCGGCCCCCGCGTCGCGCCCCTAAGGCCGCCGGTTCAGTTCGCCCGTTGCCAGCGCCCGCCCTCGCGGCAGATCGTTCCGCCCAAAACGCATCCCGACACCACAAGCGTGCCGCCGCTGAGCTGCAGGCGCGACCGATACGTCGCGTCGCGGTCCGGCGAATACAAGCGCCCCGCATACATCCCCGGCTCGCCCGTCGGGTTGGTGTCCCAGATGATCTGCCGACCCACGTTCTCGCTGTCCATCACCGACCCGCTCGGATCATAGGCCTGCACCAACGTCCCGCACAAAGATGCGCCGCATTGCGTCACCCGGATCAGGCCGGTGTTGCCGTTGTCATCGGCCGCGGTGCGCCAATCCCCGATCAGATCGTCGGCCATCGCCGCCCCCGCCATGCCCGCCAACGCGCAAAGCGCGCCCAAAAGCGTCTTTTTCATATCCTTTGTCTCCCTTGTCTCCTCTGGCGCGGATCCTTGCGACTGCGCCCGCACGGCGCAAGTGTGACGTTGCGACCTTGCAGGCCCGGCGCGTCTGCGACAAAACCCACCCACAGCTCAGCGAACGGACAGACCCCATGATCCTCTACCCCGCCATCGACCTCAAAGACGGCAACGCCGTGCGCCTTTTGCGGGGCGAAATGTCTGAGGCCACCGTGTTCAACACCGACCCCGCTGCCCAGGCGCGCGCGTTCCAGGACGCAGGCTGCCAATGGCTCCACCTTGTCGATCTCAACGGCGCCTTCGCGGGCACGCCCGTGAACGGCGCGGCGGTCGAGGCCATTCTCTCCGCCACCAACGTCCCCACGCAGCTTGGCGGCGGCATCCGCGACATGCAAACCATTGAAATGTGGATCGAAAAGGGCATCGCCCGCGTGATCCTGGGCACCGTCGCCGTCGAAAACCCCGATCTCGTCCGCGAAGCCGCGCGCGCCTTCCCCGGCAAAATCGCCGTCGGCATCGACG
>CAZPJO010000523.1:0-1904 GCA_964586895.1 uncultured Roseicyclus sp. | reverse complement strand
ATGCGGTAGAAGGGGCGGTTCTTGGAGCCGCCGCGGGCCAGTCTGATTTTCATTGCCATGGGGGTTATCTCCTTGGGATGGCTTTGGTTTTTCGGACGGAAGCCCGAATTACGATTGATGTTTCTCGTGATGGCGAATGACTTCGTCGATCACGAAACGCAGGAATTTCTTGGCGAATTCCGGGTCGAGATCGGCCCGTTTCGCAAGGTCTTCGAGCCGGGCGATCTGTGTTGCTTCGCGGGTCGGATCGGAGGGCGGAAGGTCGTGTTCGGCCTTGAGGCGACCGACAGCCTGAGTGTGCTTGAAGCGCTCGCCCAGAGTATAGATCAGGATCGCATCGAGGCGGTCGATGCTGTCTCGGTGGCCTGCCAGAAGCTCGGCGGCGCGCGTGGTGGCGTCTTGCGTCATGGGGCCTCCGGAGCGGCGAAAACCGCATGCATTTTTCTGTAGTTTTTTTGTAGTTTTTCCGTAGTGCATCGCGATGCTGATGCGGGCCGGATGGAAAGCGCCTGGAGTCTGTTCATGCCAGCACCTCCGCGAAGGCGGGGTGGCGGTAGACGACGTCGTCGGGATGCGGGCCGGAGGCGGCGGTGTCGATCACGCAGCCCATGCGTTCGGCCAGCGCGATGGAGCGGGTGTTGGCGGCGTCGATATAGCTGACTGCCGTTTCCCAGCCGAGCACGTCATAGGCGTGGCGGCGGATCTCAACCATCGCCTCGAACGCGTAGCCCTGGCCCTCGGCGTCGGCGTCCCAGATCGTCCAGCTGAGTTCCGGCTCGGGCCAGCCTTCGGGATGCCACGGACCCATGGAGCCGATGGGTGTGTCAGAGCCTTTCGGTTGCAACACATAGACGCCGTAGCCGCGCAGATGCCAGTGGCCCGAGAGCATGGCGAGGACGCGCCACGCGTGGCCGATATCCTTGTCCGCGCCGCCACCGATGAAGCGCGCGCGGTCGGACATGACGAAGGGGGCGAGCACGTCGAAATCGCGCGTTTCGGGCGCGCGCAGGATCAGGCGCTCGGTTTCCAGCGAGGGGATATCGGTGAGGCGGGAGATCATGTTCGATCCCTCCACAGGGCCGGAATTGTGCAAGTGATGCGCCCGGAAACGGTGGATAAACCTGTGAATAGCGTGCGGATGTGCAAACCGAGGGCCTTGCGGGCCGGGCGGCGCACGGTGCGGCCCGTCGCGCGGGATCCGATATGATTGCCGCCGGACATCATTTCTTTTTGTCGCCGCCAAGGCCGGGGAGGCCGGGCAAACCGCCGCCCATACCCTTCATCGCCTGTTCCAAAGCGGCGGGGTCCATTTTGGAGGGGTCCATGCCGGCAGGCAGTCCGGGGGGCATACCGCCGGGCATGCCACCCATGCCGCCCTTGCCAAGAAGCGCGCCGAGGCCGCCCTTCATCATCCCCTTCTTGCCCATCTTGCCGAGCTTCTTCATGGCATCGGCCATCTGCCGGTGCATCTTGATCAGCTTGTTGAGGTCGGCGACGTCCTGACCCGCGCCCGCCGCAATGCGTTTCTTGCGCGAGGCCTGCAGGAGGCCCGGGTTGGCGCGTTCGCGTTTGGTCATGGAGTTGATCAGCGCGATCTGGCGTTTGACCATGGTGTCGTCAAAGCCCGCATCTTCGATCTGCTTCGACATCTTGGACATGCCGGGCATCATCCCCATCATGCCCTGCATGCCGCCCATTTTCTGCATCTGCTCAAGCTGCGAGCGCAGGTCGTTCATGTTGAACATGCCCTTCTGGAAGCGCTTCATCATGCGCTCGGCCTGTTCGGCCTCAAGGGTTTCCTGCGCCTTTTCGACAAGCGCCACGATGTCGCCCATGCCAAGGATGCGGCCCGCGATGCGTTCGGGTTCGAACGTCTCGATCGCGTCCATCTTTTCGCCGAGGCC
>CAZPJO010000522.1:0-1918 GCA_964586895.1 uncultured Roseicyclus sp. | reverse complement strand
GCCTTGAGCGTCAGAAGCTCCGGATCACCGGGTCCGGAGCCGACAAAGGATACGAATCCGGTCATGCCTCCTCCGTAATCATGTGAAAGAACGTCCCCGTCACATTGCCGTTGATCGCCCCCGTTTCGGGCACCGGATTGCCGTCGGCATCGGCCACATTGGCCAGCGGGGCGTCGCGTTCTTCTACAACAATTGTGTAATGAAATTCATGCCCGCGCAGCACCGCACCGGGTGCAAAGCCCATCATGCCCGCCTGCAAGACCGCGCGCCGGTAGCCCAGATGGAATTTCCGGCGCTCGAACGAGGTCACTAGCCCAAGCAGCCCCGCCATGGCATGACGCTCGCCCTGCTTGTCGATCAGCACGTCGCCAAGCGCCATATAGCCCCCGCATTCGCCATGCACGGGCCGGGTCTCCGCGTGCTTCCTCAGGCCGGCGAGGAACCTGGACGCCGCCGCCAATCGCCCGGCATGCAACTCCGGATATCCGCCTGGTAGCCAAACCAGATCGGCATCTGGCGGGGCCTCGTCTGCCAGCGGCGAAAACGGCAGGATCTCGGCCCCCGCCGCGCGCCACCCTTCCAGAAGATGCGGATAGGTAAACGAAAACGCCGCATCACGGGCCAATGCGATGCGTTGCGCCGGGGGCTTGGGTAACCCGCCTGGCGGCAAGGCCCCGCCGCGTGCTGCCGCCTTGATCGCCTCAAGATCCACATTCTCGCGCAGGAAATCCGCATAGCCGCAAATCGCCGCCTCCAGATCGGGATGCTCCACCGCCTGGATCAGGCCCAGATGCCGCTCGGGCAAGGCAAGGTCCCCGCGTCGTGGCAACACGCCAAGAACGTTCAACCCCGCCGCCTCCATGCCGCGCCGGATCAACCGTTCGTGCCGGGGGGAGGCCACGCGGTTCACGATCACACCCGCAAACGGCAGATCTGGCGCGTAGGCCTGGAACCCCAGAGCCGTGGCCGCCGCCGATTGCGCCTGCCCGCCCGCGTCGATCACAAGAACCACGGGCCAGCCCATGCGCCGGGCCGTCTCGGCGCTTGACCCAAAGCCACTTTGGCCCTCGGTCGCGACCCCGTCGTAAAGCCCCATCGAGCCTTCCGCGACGCAGATCTCCGCGCCCCGCGCCTGCGCCGCGATCCCGTCCAGCAGGCCGCCGTCCATTGCCCAGGTATCAAGGTTGAACGACGCCCGCCCGCTTGCCGCGAAATGAAACGCCGGGTCGATGTAATCCGGCCCGCTCTTGAACGGCTGCACCACCATTCCGTCGTCGCGCAACGCCCGCAAAAGCCCCAGCATCACGGTCGTCTTTCCCGTGCCCGACGCGGGCGCAGAGACCAGCACACCTCTCATCTCAGTCATCGCCATGGCGCCATTCACTCCAGGGGCTGTCGGCTGTTTGCGGGCGATAGCGCCGATCATAATCCGCCGCGTAAAGCCGCGACTCGGCGAAATCACCCGCCCCAATCGCAGGCCCGACAAGGATCAACGCCGTGCGCGCGATCGCATCATCGACCGACGCCTCCAACGTGCCCAATGTCGCCCGGATCACCCGCTCATCGGGCCAGGACGCGCGATAAACCACCGCCACCGGGCAATCCGCGCCGTAATGCGGCGTCAAGTCTTCGACCACCTTCGCCATTTGCCCAATCGACAGATGCAGCGCCAGCGTCGCGCCCGTGCGCCCGAAATTTCCAAGGCTCTCGCCCTCGGGCATCGACGTCGCCTTGCCTTGCGTCCGCGTCAGAACCAGCGATTGCCCCACCCCCGGCAGGGTCAGTTCCTGGCCCAACGTGGCGGCCGCTGCCGCGAACGACGGCACACCCGGTGTCACCGTATAGGGGATGCGCAAGGCCTCCAATCGCCGGATCTGTTCGCCCATCGCCGACCACACCGACAGGTCGCCGGAATGAA
>CAZPJO010000521.1:0-1924 GCA_964586895.1 uncultured Roseicyclus sp. | reverse complement strand
CCCCACCACCGGTATGGACGCACAACAGGCCCATCTTTGTTCCCCGAAAATGCCCGCCGGAGGCTCCAACGCTGGCCCGGCGCGCGCCCGCACACCGCAACGCGGCACCGCCCGAACCAGGCGCCAAAACCGCGCCAGGGCGCGCCAAGGTTAGGCCTGCGCTATTCATCCACCAACTCGAACAGGTTCGGCACCGCCGGGCACGGCACAAGGTCGTTCTTGACCACATCCGACAGCCGCGTCTGATGCAGGAACACGTAGACATGGGCCGAAAACCCTTCCCACAGACGGTTGGTCAGGCTCTGCGCCCGACTGCCCGACGCGCCGCCCGAGGCCCCCGCCCCGGTATGCAGCGCCGACACCGTCTCATCGACCGCCTCGAAGATCTCGACCACGCGGATATCACTGGCCGCACGCGCCAGTTTGTAGCCGCCCCCCGGCCCCCGCACCGACGTCACCAGATCGGCGCGGCGCAGCTTCACGAACAGCTGTTCCAGATACGGAAGCGAGATGTCCTGACGCCTGGACAATTCCGACAACGGCGACAGGGTATCATCGGGCTGCAACGCCAGGTCGGCCATCGCAACCATCGCATAGCGCCCCTTGGTGCTCAGTTTCATCGCGACCCCCGAAAACAAGGGCGAAACCCGCCCTTCCGATTGACCTTTGCGGCCCCCCCGCTTAACTGCGGATAGCTTTGAGGCGCAGCACAACAACGCGCCCCAATTTGGAATCGTTCTAAGGACACGCAAGCGGCCCGTCAAGAAACCCGCCAGATGTCCAATGCACGCGCAGCCGCGCGGCAGTCACGCGAAGGAGACAGGATGCCCGAGGTCATTTTCCCCGGACCCGAAGGCCGGCTTGAAGGCCGTTACCACCCCCAGAAAGCCAAAGACGCCCCCATCGCGATTGTCCTGCATCCGCATCCGCAGTTTGGCGGGACGATGAACAACCGCGTGGTCTATAACCTGCACTACGCCTTCCACCAGATGGGATTCACCGTTCTGCGGTTCAATTTCCGTGGCGTGGGCCGGTCGCAGGGCGAATATGATCAGGGCATCGGTGAGCTGTCCGATGCCGCCTCCGCGCTCGATTACCTGCAATCCATGAACCCAAATTCCAAGCATTGCTGGGTTGCGGGCTTTTCGTTCGGCGCGTGGATCGGCATGCAACTTCTGATGCGCAGGCCCGAGATCACCGGCTTCATCTCCGTTTCGCCGCCCGCCAACATGTATGATTTCTCGTTCCTCGCGCCCTGCCCGTCCTCAGGCCTGATCATCAACGGCACCTCCGACCGCGTGGCCAAACCGCAAGACACCCGCATCCTCGTCGACAAGCTGCACGAGCAGAAGGGGATCACCATCACCCATACCGAGATGGAAGGCGCCGGCCACTTCTTCGAGGACCCGGCCATGGACCCGATGATCGACCATGTGCAGACCTATGTGCGCCGCCGTCTGACCGAGAATACACGGTAAACGCCCATGAGCCGCCTTGCCCAGGAACTCGCCGAACAACTCGCAATCGACACGGTCAACGCCGCCGATAAGCTCGGCGACGAGACCCTGACCGAGACCATCGCGAAATCCGTCGGCGCGTCGTCCCCCACCACCGAGGAGCTGTTTCGCACGGCGGTGCGCACGATCGTCGCCGAACGCCGCGCCCGCCGCCTTCTGCAGGAAAAGCTCGCCGTGATCACCGCCCCGCCGCCGCCTAGGGATTAACGTCGATCGATAAAGCTTTGTAAGAAAACATTTTCTCTGTCGCTCAACCCTGTGGATACAGGCCCTAACCACGCGTGCGGCCCTGCTGGCGCGTGGTGCAGGCGTGCCTGCCGCCGCACTTGGCCCCCATCCTCCGCGTCGCCTGCCCGGCCCGCGACACCGCGTCTTGCGGTATACCATCGTATACCCCTTTCCAGATC
>CAZPJO010000520.1:0-1927 GCA_964586895.1 uncultured Roseicyclus sp. | reverse complement strand
GGCGAAACCCACATTGAACAACTGCTTGGCGCGGTCGATTGCAAGATCTTCTGCGATATCAACGAATTGGCAGCCACCGTAATAGCGCCGCCCCGGATAGCCTTCGGCGTATTTGTTGGTCATCACGCCGCCCTGGGCCTCCATCACGGCGGCGGAGACGATGTTCTCGGACGCGATCAGTTCGATCTCGTCGCGCTGGCGGCCAAGCTCCTGGCGGCTGGCGGCGAAAATCTCGGGGTCGCGGCTTTCCAGGCTTTCGGTGAAGAAACCGTCGTCTTTGTGCGGGGCGTTCATGGGCGGCTCCTCCTGCCGGATTTCAGATCAATTGCTGGCGATGTAGGGCAAATGCGGGGTGCGGGGAAGGGGCGAATACGGCGCGGCGGCCTTGATTTGCGGCATTTCGCGGCATGCGGTGGGATACAATCGGCAGGCGGCTGCGGCGATGGGTTATTGTGTTTCACGAATGCGCGCGCGATGGTTCGGCGATTGGGACGCTAGGGGAGAGAGGCGATGCCCGCCGCGCGCAACATTGCCTTTCTGGCCTCGGACACGACGCTTGCGCTGGAGGCGAAGGCAGCGCTTGAGGAGCGCTACGGGGCGCATTTGCCGGAAGAGGCGGACGTGATCGTGGCGCTGGGGGGCGATGGCTTCATGCTATCGACGCTGCACGCGACGCAGGCCCTGCCCGCGCCGGTCTATGGAATGAACCGGGGCACGGTCGGGTTCTTGATGAATGAATATGGCGAAGAGGGGCTGATCGCGCGGCTGGAGGATGCCGAGGAAGCGGTCATCAACCCCCTGAAAATGATGGCAGAATGCGCGGATGGCACGGTGATTGAAGCCCTCGCGATCAACGAAGTCAGCCTGCTGCGGGCGGGCCCGCAGGCGGCGAAGCTGCGCATCTTTGTCGATGGCAAATTGCGGATGGATGAACTGGTCTGCGACGGCGCGCTGGTAAGCACACCGGCGGGATCGACGGCCTATAATTACTCGGCCCATGGTCCGATCCTGCCGATTGGCGCGGATGTTCTGGCCATGACCGCGGTGGCGGCATTCCGGCCCCGGCGGTGGCGTGGCGCGTTGCTTCCGAAAGCGGCATTGGTGATGATCTAGGTGGTGGAGGCGCCGAAACGCCCGGTGATGGCCGATGCCGATAGCCGGTCGGTGAAAGAGGTGGTCGCCGTTGAAATCCGATCGGAGCCGGAGATCGAACACCGCATCCTGTTCGACCCCGGTCACGGTCTGGAAGAGCGGCTTTTGCGCGAGCAATTCCAATAGCTCGACCCGGCGCAGACCCGGCGCGCAGGTGTCGCAGGGTCAACCCATCGCGGCAATGATATGGAATTGTTTAACGTTAAACTATCGAGAGGAATGGGCGGATGAGCGACGATAAACAGGACGGCCTGCGCGAAGCGGCGTTGCATTATCACGCTTATCCGCGCCCCGGAAAACTGGAGATCAGGGCGACCAAGCCGCTCGCCAATGGTCGCGATCTGGCGCGTGCGTACAGCCCCGGCGTGGCGGAGGCGAGCCTTGAAATAAAGGAAGATCCGTCCAATGCGGCGCGGTATACGGCGCGCGGAAACCTGGTGGCGGTGGTGTCGAACGGGTCGGCGGTTCTGGGCCTTGGCAATATCGGCGCGCTGGCGTCAAAGCCGGTGATGGAGGGCAAGGCGGTTCTGTTCAAGAAGTTCGCCGAGATTGATTGCTTTGACATCGAGGTGAATGAGCCGGACCCCGAAAAGCTGGCTGATTTCGTATGCGCGCTGGAGCCGACGTTCGGGGCGATCAACCTTGAAGACATCAAAGCGCCCGATTGTTTTATCGTTGAACAAATCTGTCGGGAGCGGATGGGGATCCCGGTTTTTCACGACGATCAGCACGGAACGGCGATTGTCGTGGGGGCGGCGGCGACCAATGCGCTGCA
>CAZPJO010000519.1:0-1927 GCA_964586895.1 uncultured Roseicyclus sp. | reverse complement strand
GGCCTCGCCAGAGAGGCAATCAAGCGCGACGACTACCCCCCCGCCCAGCGCATCGCCCGCATGCTGTCCATCTACCTGCAAGAACTCAGCCGCGCCTATCCGCCCCAAGACCCGCCAAAAGACGCCGAGCTGGAAGCCCTCCGCGAATGGGCCAAATCCCTCACCCCCATCCGCCCCGACATGCACCGCGCCGCCCAAAGCCTAGGCCGCATCAACCCCAACGACGAAACGCAACGCAAAGACTTCGACCCGTCAAACATCGACCTCCGCCGCTGCAACTTGCAAGGCTTCGATCTCCACTTACTTACGCTTTGCGGCACGAATCTCAGTGGTTCGAAACTGCACGGAGCATGGCTGTTCCTGACACAGTTTGACGGGGCGAACCTCTCCAACGCTGCGCTGCACGGGACGGACCTAAGCTTGGCGCAGATGCGGGGGGCAAACCTCTCCAGAACGCAGTTGGTGGCAGCGAAGCTCGTTGATGCGCCAATGCAAGGAGCGAAACTACACTATGCGGAGTTACAACAAGCGAACCTCGAAGGGATAAATGCGCGGGGGGCGAACTTTCATGGGGCGCAATTGCAAGGTTCGTTCCTTGAAGCAGCACAGCTTCAAGGAGCAAGTTTCATTGCGGCGGATTTGCAAAGAGCCTACTTGTCGTTTGCAGATTTGCAGGGTGCTGATTTCAGGGTCGCAACATTGGATGGAAACACAAATCTGACTGAAGCAAATCTCCGTGGAGCAGCAATTGCATTCGTTAAAAGCACCACACTCGAAATATTTCGTCCCAATTGGGACGATATCATCGTCTTCTCTTCCACGCTCCCTGACAGGGTGCCCATGCATTGGGTCCGGACCAACAAATTCGCCGAAGACGATGTCACCTCCCAATGGCGCGCCTGGGCCGCCTCACTCGACCCGCCCGTCACCATCGCCCCCGACTACCGCCCCTAGGCCCCATGCCACCCGCGCCATGCACTACGGAAAAACTACAAAAAAACTACAGAAAAATTCACCCCCGCACCGGCCCCCTTCCCCCCTCCCGCGCCCTCTGGCATACCCGCCCCAAACCACCCAAGCCAAAGGGGCCAGACCCATGCACGACATCCGCATGATCCGCGACAATCCCGCAGCGTTCGACGCAGCCCTGTCTCGCCGTGGCCTCTCCGCTCAATCCGCCGAAATCCTCCGCCTGGACGAGGCCCGCCGCGCCGCGATTACCGCGTCCGAGGCCGCCCTGGCCGACCGCAATGCCGCCTCGAAAAACGTAGGCAAAGCAAAGGCTTCCGGGGATGAGGCCGAGTTCGAGCGCCTCCGCGCGCTGGTCGCCGACAAGAAGGCCGAGATCGCCCGTCTCGAAGACGAGGCCCGCGCCCGCGACGCCGATCTCACCGCCATTCTGGAGGCCCTGCCAAACCTCCCCGCCGCCGATATTCCCGACGGCGAGGATGAAGATGCCAACGTCGAGATGCACCGCCGCGGCACGCCCCGCGACTTTGCCTTCAAGCCCTTGGAACATTTCGATATTCCCGCCGTCAAACCGTCGATGGATTTCGAGACAGCCGCCAAACTCTCCGGCGCCCGCTTCGTCCTTCTCACCGGCGCAATCGCCCGCCTGCACCGCGCGCTCGCGCAGTTCATGCTCGACGTCCACACAACCGAAAACGGCCTTACCGAAGTCAATGCGCCAGTGCTTGTCCGTAACGAAACCATGTACGGCACCGGCCAACTCCCGAAGTTCGGCGAAGACAGCTACGAGACAACCAACGGCTGGTGGCTCATCCCCACCTCCGAGGTCAGCCTGACCAACATCGTGGCGGGCGAAACCGTCGACGAAAGCTATCTGCCCCGCCGCTACACCGCGCACAGCCTCTGTTTCCGCTCCGAGGCCGGCTCCGCAGGCCGCGACACCGCCGGCATGCTCCGC
>CAZPJO010000518.1:0-1936 GCA_964586895.1 uncultured Roseicyclus sp. | reverse complement strand
CACCGATCTCGATCGTGCCGCCGGTGGTCTCCTCAAGCCCCGCGACCATCCGCAGAAGCGTGGATTTCCCGCAGCCCGACGGCCCCACAAATACGCAGAATTCGCCATCCTCGATGGTCAGGTCGACCCCGTGAATGACCTGCGTCTGGCCGTAACGCTTGATGACATCGCTTAGTTGCAGGCCCGACATTGCGGTCTCCTCCTGTCCCGGTGTTATTCTGCGGCGTCGGGAAAACGCCAATCCTGCGCCTCCCCTGCAATCGCCGAAACCGCGCCATGGATGCGCGGCAAATGGGTTTCAAGCTCCGCCAGGCTCGTGCGCTTGGTCGATGACGTCACCGACACCGCGCCCAGAACCCGGCCCGCCCGCGTCATGATCGGCACCGCCACGCAAATGATCCCCGGCTCGTGTTCTTCGCGGTCATAGGCATGGCCACGCGCGGCGATGGCCCCAAGCTCGGCGCGCAGCGCATCGGGCGAGGCCAACGTGTGCGCGGTGAACGGATGATAGCTTTGCTGACGTAGAATCGCTTCCTGGTCGGGCTGGGGCAGGAATGCCACCATCGCCTTGCCCACCCCGGTGCAATAGGCGGGCCCGACCTTCCCGGCCTGTGAATACATCTGCAACGGCTCGCGCGCGTTGAACTTGTCCACGTATAGGACCTGCCCCCCATCCAATTGCGCCAGGTGCACTGTCTCGCCAACTTCCGATGACAAGGCCTCAAGATAGGGCCGCGCAACCGGGGCAAGCGACGCGCTCTGCCATGCCGCATGAGCCAGCCGCACAAGGCGCAATCCCGGTGTATAGGTCTGTCGCTCGGGGTCGTATGTCAGCATGCTCTGCTTGGTGAGCACCTGCATCAACCGATACAGCGTCGCCTTCGGGAACGGGCTGTCGGTCAGCAATTCGCCAAAGCGCACCGGGCGCCCGTAGGACGCGACGGTGTCGAGAACGGCCAACGCCTTTCCGACCGTTCCATCTCCGGCGTCGCTTGCCACGGCGATCCCTCCCATCTTCGAGCCTGGCGCATTTTGCGCGTCTCGGCCTGTTTGCGCGCTTTTCGGGGCGGGCCCCGGCGCTTTGCTGTTGACAAGCCTAGGCCTGTTCAGCGTAGGATTTCAACATAAGAAACTAGGTTTCATATAATGGAACCACGCTATCAGACCGGATCACCAGGGAGGACACCATGCGATCCATCTTCAAAACCGGCGCCGCGGCGCTGGCGGTTGCCACTATGCTTTCGGGCGCGGCATTCGCTGACGGTCATGCGCTTTCGGGCGAGTTGCGAATCTTCTCGGACATGTCGAACCCCGCCCCGCGCGCGGTCATGGAAGGCATGGTCGAACGCTTCGGCGCCGAACATCCCGAGCTTGAGATCGAGCTTGTCATCACCGACCGCGAAGCATGGAAAACGCAGATCCGCAACGTTCTGCAATCCGGCACCGCCGATGTCGTGAACTGGTACGCGGGCAACCGCATGGGCCCCTACGTGGAGGCGGGCCTGTTCATGGATGTGTCCGATCTGTGGGACTCCGGTGGCCTGACCGAAACGCTTGCCTCGACCCAGGGCTCCATGACCATGGACGACGGCATCTGGGGCGTGCCTTACACGTATTACCAGTGGGGCGTATACTACCGCGAGGACATCTTCGCCGAGCTTGGCCTCGAAGCGCCCACCACCTGGGAGCAGGAGCTTTCGAACTGCCAGGCGATCATCGACAGTGGTCGCGCCTGCTACACCATCGGCACCAAGTTCCTTTGGACGGCTGGCGGCTGGTTCGATTACCTCAACATGCGCACCAACGGTTACGATTTCCACATGGCGCTGACCGCCGGTGAGGTTGAATGGACCGACCCGCGCGTGCGTGCCACGTTCGAAAACTGGCAGACCCTGATCGACAAGGGCGCCTTCATCGACGACCACCAGACCTATTC
>CAZPJO010000517.1:0-1936 GCA_964586895.1 uncultured Roseicyclus sp. | reverse complement strand
ACGATGTTGAAGGAACTCGGCAAAATACCTCCGTAAGTTCGCGAGAAGGAGGCCCAGTTTCTACGCAAGTATTGACTGGGGGCACAAACCAGGGGGTGGCGACCCACTCGCCTTCATAGGTGCCAAACGCCTGCACGGCGGGCGGGACAACGTCGTTCCAACCTTCGGCTTCGGCGACGTCGTTGAGGTTGCCGAGGAAGCCTTCGGCGGCCCATTCGCGGACGCTCATGCCAAGCATCTGTGCGGCGGTGGGCGGGTTGCCGGCCACAACGCGCGCACGCAGCGCGGTCATCGCCGCGTCGCCGCCACCACCTGCGATGGCCATATCTGTCCACCCGGTGCCGCGTTCCTGCAGATCTTCTTGAAGAACGGCGATCGCCGCGGCTTCACCGCCCGACGTCCACCAGTGCATAACCTCCACGTCATCGGCAAAGGCCGGCGCGGTGAGGGCTGTCATTGAGAGTAGGGCCGTAACCCCTTTGATACGAAACATCGCCATTTCTCCTCCATGTTGACGAAACGTTTTTTTATTTTGTATTGAGGAAATACAAACTGTGCGGGTTGTCAACATTATTCGTCAACAAGGACCGCTTCGGGGAGATGGACCGGATCATGTTAACGTTGCGCAATGAAACCGAGGCACAGATTTTGCAGGTGCTGTCTGACGGGATTCCGCGCAGCCGTGCGGAGCTTGCACGCGAGATGGGGGTGACCCGGTCGACGGTCGGGGCCCCGACGGGGCGCTTTCTTGACCTTGGGCTGCTTCGTTTTGCTCGCAGTGCAGAAGTGCCAGCGACCTCTGCGATGCCCCGCTTCGGGCGCCCAGGAGAGCGTTTGGAACTTGCTCCTGGGTTCTGTTCCTTCGTCGGTGTCGAAATTGCATTCGGTTGTGCGCGTGTTGGATTGCTCGATTTGAGCGGTGAATTGATTGCGTTCCGCAATCTCGGCATGTCCCCCAACGAGCAGACACCGGAAGCGGTGCTTTCCCTGGTGGAAGAACAGGTCAAAGACCTGATCGACGGTCGGGACGATGTCGCGGGCTTGGCTGTTTCCGTGCCTGGCGTTGTGACCGATGGCGGTGTGGTCCTCCGGGCGCCGACCCTCGATTGGCGTGACGTGCCATTGACCTCTCGCCTGCGGGCGAGTTTTCCGGGCATCGCGATTCATCACGTGTCCAATGACGCCTCGCTTTACGCTGCGGCGTTTTCGTTTCGCTTTCCCGACCTTTTGGGGCGGAATGCGATTGTCGTATGGCTCGATACCGGGATCGGAGGCGGGCTTGTGGCCAATGGAGCCGTGGTGTCGGGGAACTCCGGGCTGGCGGGCGAGATCGGCCATATGGTGCGCTCGGGAAATGCAAATGCGGGCACACAGCGGTTGGAAGATATTGCAGGGTCCTGGGCGTTGCTGTCGCGCAATGCGGATCTTGGGGGCAAGGCGCGCAGGCTGAATGAGCTGCTGGACGAACACCGTGCCGGGCATCCGGCCGCCAGACAGGCCCTTCAAGAATGGAGCTTTGTCATCGCGGAGGCGTTGACGAATATGGCAAGCCTCGTGGATCCGGGCGTCATGTTGTTTTCGGGGCCAATGGGCGCCGTCTTGGAATATCTGGAGGACGACACGTTTCAGCTTTACGAAACCATGCTGCAATACGGAACACCGCCCGCGCAGTGGCGGATCGAGGTGTCCGACGAGCGTACTCTGGTGCAAGCAGGAGCCGTTCTGCTGCGGCATGACCTGTTCTCGTTCAACGAGGGTTCGCACACGCGAGTCGGCGTTAGAGGCCAATCGGAGGCCGTGAGCTTACGGACGCTTAATGCAGTAAAGTGAGGCTGAACAAAAAACAACGCCCGGGCGATTGCGCGCTCCGGGCGTTTGTTTCGTTGGTTGCGGGGGTAGGATTTGAACCTACGACCTTCAGGTTATGAGCCTGACG
>CAZPJO010000516.1:0-1940 GCA_964586895.1 uncultured Roseicyclus sp. | reverse complement strand
GATCTGGAGCGGCAGATTTTCAGCGGCGCTTTGGAGGTCGAAGATCTGGAAGAGGCGTGGAATGCGCGCTTTGCGTCGGATTTTGGAATGGAAGTCGACCGGCCCTCAAACGGGGTGTTGCAGGATGTGCATTGGTCGGTGGGGTTGTTTGGCTACTTCCCGACCTATGCGCTTGGCAACGTCTATGCGGGGTGCCTGAACGAGGCGCTGCGGCGCGACGTTCCGGATCTGGATGCGCGGCTGGAGGCGGGCGATCCGTCATTGGCACTGGAATGGTTGCGCGAGAACGTGCAGCGCCACGGTGGGCTCCGGACACCGCGTCAGACGATTGAACACGCAACGGGGGCGGACATCAACGAAGCGCCGCTTCTGGAGTATCTCGATGCGAAATACGGCGCATTGTTCGGGGTTTGAGGCCGTGCAGCACGCGCCCGAAGAGGTTAAGATTGGGTTAACGAAAATTCGTTTTTCTTTTTAAGTCAATGGTTTGACCCATGGTTGCACGCGTGCAACCTCAGGACCACTCAGGCGGGCGCTTTTCCAGAAACGCGTTGATCCCCTCCTCCGTGTCACGGTTGAGCATGTTGTCGACCATCACCTCGCCGGTCAGCGCATAGGCCTCGGCCATGGTCAGGTCGGCTTGCTGATAAAAGGCCTGCTTGCCGACGCGCACGGCCGAGCCCAGTTTGGCGGCGATGGTCTGGGCGAGGTCTTGCGTTGCCGCCTCCAACCCCTCGGGCGGCGCGGTGCGGTTGATCAGCCCCGCCACCTGCGCCTCTTCCGCGTCGAGGAATTTGCCGGTGGTCAACATCTCGAACACCTGCTTGCGGGGCATCACGCGGCTGAGCGCGACCATGGGCGTGGAGCAGAACAGCCCGATGTTGACGCCGTTCACCCCGAATTTCGCGCCCTCTTCCGCCACGGCCAGATCGCAGGAGGCGACCAGTTGGCACCCGGCGGCTGCGGCCAGCCCATGGACCTGCGCGATGACGGGTTGCGGCAGGCGCGGGATGGTCTGCATCAGATGCGCGCAACGATCAAAGAGGTCTTTCCACGCGGTCGCGCCATTGTCTTCGGCCTGCCGCGCGGCCTGCATCTGCTTGAGGTCGTGACCGGCACAAAAGGCCCGGCCCGCGCCTTTGAGCACGATGACCTTTTGCGTGTCTGTGACGGCCAGCGCGTCGAATTCGGCTTGCAGGGCCGCCAACATCCCATCGCTGAGCGCGTTGAGGTTCCCGGGCGAATTCAGGGTCAGATGCGTGATCGCGCCGTGATCGTCGCGCAGGATCAGTGGATCGGATGACATGGGCGCGGCTCCCTTGCGCATAGGTCGAGTTGCGGGAAAGGTAGCGGCGGAGCGAGACGGGGGGAAGAGCCATGGCCGCCATGATGAACGCAGAAGAGGTCGCGGCCTATCTCGACGAGGTATTTCCGCAGGTGCGGGGCGATTTCGTCATCGAAGAGGTGGCCGATATGGCGGTGCGGGTACGCATGCCGGTGGCCGAGCGGCATTTGCGCCCGGGCGGAACGGTGTCGGGGCCTGCGATGTTCGCGCTGGCCGATGTGGCGGTCTATATCGCGGTGATGGCGATGGTGGGGCGCGAGGCGCTGGCCGTGACGACGGGGGGCTCGTTCGATTTCATGCGCAAGCCGGTGGCGGGGGCGGATCTGTTGTGTGAGTGCCGGTTGCTGAAGCTTGGGCGGGTCTTGGCGGTCGGGGACTGCTTGCTGTTCTCGGAGGGCATGGACGCCCCGGTGGCCCGGATGTCGATGACCTATTCGATCCCGCCGTAAGGGTGAGGCCGCGCGCTGTTCTCAAAATGAGCGGCTTGCGCCGCGTTGTTTTTGTTTAAGAGAAGGTGCTCTGCCCCGACGCGCATTTTTCGTGGAAAAAGGCGCGGGCCCCGAGGTTTTTTTGGAAAGATGATAAGCGGGCGTGG
>CAZPJO010000515.1:0-1946 GCA_964586895.1 uncultured Roseicyclus sp. | reverse complement strand
GGTCAAGCGCGTGCCAAGCGTCGACAGCGACGCCCAGTTCGACACGTAGCCCGAGGTGAACAGAAGTGCGGCTTCCTTGCCATGGAGATCGGCGAGTTCGGCCTCCAACAGCTTGTGGTGATGCGCATTGCCCGAGATGTTGCGCGTGCCGCCGGCGCCGGTGCCGCAGGCGGCGACCGTATCCATCATGACCTGCATGACCTTGGGGTTCTGGCCCATACCGAGGTAATCGTTGGAACACCACACGGTGACCTTGTCCTGTTCCCCGTTGCCGTGGTTTTTCACCCTGGGAAAATCCCCTGTCTCGCGTTCGAGTTCCGCAAAAATACGGTAATTCCCCTCTTCCTTGAGTTGGTCGAGCTGGGATTGGAACAGCTGGTCAAAGTTCATTGGACTTCCTCGCTTAGTCTTGTCGCTTGGGCAGGCTGGGGCCGTTCGGGCAGCATCCATCGCCATAGTTTCTCATCAGGCAGCGGGAGCACCATGAACCAGTGTTCCAGCAGGGCGAGCGCGGTGAGCGCGCTCAACAGGGCAAAGCCGACGATATCGGCCTGGGCCTCGGACACCCAAAGCCGTTCCAGCCAACAGGCAACCGTGAACGACAGGGCAGTGATCGACATCGGGAACAGCCAGTTCATCCGCGCGGTGCGGAAATGGCTGGGAAGATGTTCAAGGGTTTCGGGAATGAACTCCACATTCACCTTCCGCACCCCGAGATAGAGGTTCAGCTTGGCACTGATCCGGGCTGCGAACAGAAGCGCAAAGGTCCAGGTCCCGAAGTGGTTTTCAGAGCCCCAAGACAGCACAACCATGGCCACGAGCACCGCAACCAGAAGCATTTCGTGATAGGCGATGGTGCCCCAGGCGCGGATGAAGCGTTCCCATTCGGGGACACCTTCACGCGCATCGCTGCGCACCGGGCCGGTGATCGTGCCGGTCAGGAACGTCAATTCGATCCAACCCCAAAGGGCCAGCGCCGACAGGAAGGCCACGTAGACACCGGCAATCGTGGTGTTGCCCAAAGTATCAACGAAACCTGCCGCCCCCAGCACCAGGAACGGCAAGGTCATGAGGCATGCCCAGAGCCGCGCATGAGGTCCGCCCTGATCCGCCCGGCGCACGGCCAGCAAGATCGCCCCGGTGGAGAACCACCAGACGAACAGGGCCGCCAGGGCCGCGATCCAGGGCGATGACAGCATCAGTAGGCAGGCTCCAGACGGGTGACCTTGTTCACGGCGTGCTTTTTGGCCGGGATCATGTAGAGGCTGAAGAACGCCGCAGCCGCCCGCGCCTTGGCACCGATCTTCTTGAAGAATTTGCCGTTGGCCTCTGCCTCGGCAAGGTCGACATTGGCGCGCTGCATCGCCTCCAGCGTGCGCTGCCAGCGCGGATGATCGATGTCGAGCATCAACGGGAAGGATTGCTTCGAGATCTCGAAGGTCTTGCGGAACACTTCATGGGCGTATTCATCGGGATCAATGCCCAGGGCCGCATGGAAGGCGGGCCGCTGGTGATCACGTATATACATCGTGGCGCAGAACGCCGTGAGGAAGAACTTGATCCAAAGCTTGTTGGTCCACGTGCTGGTCAGCTTGGGGTCCGTCTTCATCAGCAGCGCGAAGGCTTCTCCGTGAGAGAACTCGTCATTGCACCATTCGCGGAACCACTTGAAGATCGGGTGGAACCGATACTCGGGGTTCGCCTCAAGGTGGCGGTAGATGGTGATATAGCGGGCGTAGCCGATCTTTTCGGACAGATACGTCGCGTAATAGATGAACTTGGGCCGGAAGTAGGTGTATTTCTTGTTCTGGGTCAGGAAGCCAAGGTTCACGGCAATCCCCGCTTCGCGCAGGGCGTCGTTGATGAACCCCGCATGACGCGCCTCATCCCGCGCCATCAGTTGGAAAAGCTCCACGATATCCTTATTGTTTCCGCGACGCTTCATC
>CAZPJO010000514.1:0-1952 GCA_964586895.1 uncultured Roseicyclus sp. | reverse complement strand
TAAAGCTGTGCGCGGTCGCCGGAGCGCCGGCGGGCGACCGGCGTGGGGGGGCGTTGCTGTCGGGGGTGCGGGATGCGGGCGCGGATGTGGACATCGACGGCGTCGGTGGGCCCGAGATGGCGGCGCAGGGGCTTGGCTCGCTGTTCCCGTATGAGGATCTGGCCGTCATGGGCATCGCCGAGGTGCTGCCGAAATACCGCCACCTCAAGCGCCGGATCGCGCAGACGGCTGAGGCCGCGATCGCGTCGGACGCGGCGGCGTTGATCACCATCGACAGCCCCGATTTCGGCCTGCGCGTTGCACGCCAAGTCAAGGCCGCGCGCCCGAAGATGAAAACCATCCATTACGTCGCGCCGTCGGTCTGGGCATGGCGTCCGGGGCGCGCGCGGAAGATGGCGAAGGTCATCGACCATGTGCTGGCGCTTTTGCCGTTCGAGCCGCCGTATATGCGGGCCGCGGGCATGTCGTGCGATTTCGTCGGCCATCCGGTGGTGGCCGAGCCTGTGGCCACGGATGCGCAGGTGGTGGCGTTTCGTGCGCAGCATGAATTGGGTGCGGATGAGCGGCTGGTTCTGGTGCTGCCGGGGTCGCGCCGTTCGGAGATCAGCCGCCTTGCGCCGATTTTCGGAGCGGCGGTGCAGGGGCTGGAGGCCCGCCTGATCCTGCCCACGCTGCCGCATATCCGGCAGGAGGGCGAGGCCCTGACGGCGCATTGGTCGCCCGCGCCGGTGATCCTTGATGCGACCGACCTGCCCTTGAAACGCGCCGCGTTCAGGGCGGCGGATATGGCGCTTGCGGCGTCGGGCACGGTATCGTTGGAGTTGGCCGCAAATGGCACGCCGATGGTGATCGCCTATGATTTCAACTGGCTCACCCGCGCGCTGGTGAAGCGTGCGATCAAGGTCGACACCGTCACCTTGGTCAATCTGGTGTCCGAGACGCGGGTTGTGCCGGAATACCTGGCCGAACGTTGCCGCCCCGGCCTGATCCGCGCCGGCATCGAGGCGGTCCTTGCCGATCCGGGCGCGCAACGCGAAGCGATGGCCGAGACGATGGCGCGCCTTGGACGGGGTGGGCCCGCGCCGGGCCTGCGCGCGGCGCATTCGGTGCTCAATGCGCTTGGGTGACAAAATCCGCGTCAAGCGCGCCGGACATCTGTTGCAGGCGCGCAGGCGCGATCGGGAATATATGGCGCGGCGTTCCGGCGGCGGCATAGACCACATCGAACTCCGACAGGCGCGGGTCCCACCACGCGCGGATGGCGCTCAGGTGCCCGATGGGGGCAACGCCGCCGATGGCGAAACCGGTTTGCGCGCGGATCAATCCCGCGTCCGCCTTGCCGAGCGGCTCGCCCGCGACGGCGCTGGCTTTGGCGGGGTCCACCTGATGACCGCCAGCAGTCACGAAAAGGACCGCTTCGCCGCTGATCTCGGCGCGGAAGATGATGGATTTGGCGATCTGATCCAGCGCGCAACCCGCCGCTGCCGCCGCCTGTGCCGCCGTGCGGGTGCCATCGGTCATTTCAAGGATCTCCGCCGTCACCCCGGCGACCTCCAGCGCCCGTTTCACCCGTTTCAACGATTTCGACATGATCCACCGCTTGCCAATTCGCGCCGAGCTTACAAGGATCGCGCCGGGTCACAAGGGAACCACGCATGAGCTTTGCCAAACGCCTTTGCCGCGCACCGATCCCATTTGTTCCCGATAGAGGCGACGAAGCGCTGGCCGCTGTGCCGCATCTTGCGCCGGAATTGTCGGAGTTGATCCGGGGCGTTGGTGGATCGTCACCGTATCTGGCCGGGTTGATCGCGAAGGAGGGCCATTGGCTGTCGCATGCGTTGGAGCGCGCGCCCGAGGATGTCATCGCCGAATTGATTGCCGAGACCGGAACGCTTGAGGCCGCAACGCTCAATTCCGGGCTGCGGCAGGGCAAGCGCCGCGCGGCCCTGATC
>CAZPJO010000513.1:0-1960 GCA_964586895.1 uncultured Roseicyclus sp. | reverse complement strand
TCAGAGGTCAACCGCTCCCACGTTTTGGTCGCGGTGCGGTCGAAATAGGCCTCTACCCGGTTGCGGGTGGCGTCATATGTGGGTGTGTCCACCACTCAGTCGAACCCCAGCAATTCAAAGATATCGCGATCTTCCAGCGGCGCGGGAGCCAGCGGATCGGTGCCCGCATAAAGCGCCTCGGCCAGACGGATGTATTCGGCCCGGCACTGCACGATGTCTTCTTCATCGGGCATCTCGAACAGGGTCTTTTTCTTGAGGCGCGAGCGGCGGATGGCGTCGACATCGGGCATGTGGCCGATGCGCTTGAAACCCACCACGTCGCAATAGCGATCCACCTCATCGGTGTCCTTGGAGCGGTTGGCGACGCAGCCCGCGAGGCGGACGTTGTAGTTTTTCGACTTCGCCTGCACCGCGGCGATGATCCGGTTCATCGCGTAGATGCTGTCGAAATCATTGGCCGTCACGATCAACGCGCGGTCGGCATGTTGCAAAGGCGCGGCAAAACCACCGCAGACGACATCGCCCAACACGTCGAACAGAACGACATCGGTGTCTTCCAGCAGGTGGTGTTGCTTGAGCAGTTTGACCGTCTGACCCACGACATAGCCGCCGCAGCCGGTGCCAGCAGGCGGGCCGCCAGCTTCGATGCATTGCACACCGTTAAAACCTTGGGTGACGAAATCTTCGGGGCGGAGTTCTTCGGCATGGAAATCGACGTCCTTGAGAATGTCGATGACCGTGGGCTGCAACATGCCCGTAAGGGTAAAGGTGCTGTCGTGCTTGGGGTCGCAGCCGATTTGCAGGACCTTTTTGCCAAGCTTCGAGAACGCGGCCGACAGGTTCGACGAGGTGGTCGATTTGCCGATCCCGCCCTTGCCGTAGACCGCAAAGACCTTGGCGCCTTCGATCTTCATGTCGTCGGTTTGATGGACCTGCAGCGAGCCTTCGCCATCCTGACCCTTGAGGATCGGAGGCGACGAGATACCGCGCGCCTCAAGCCCGGCGGCTTCGCGCATCGCGGCGCGCGCGGCGGGGGGGTTTTTGTCGTCCAGCATCGGGTCGTCTCCTATTCCGCAGCCACGTTGAGACCTTCGAGGGTGTCCTCGAGTTCGTCCGCGCCAGCCTGAAGCGCGGCCAACGTGGCCTCATCGGGTTGCCAGTAATTCCGTTCGTGTGCCTCAAGCAGGCGGTTCGCCATGCGCGCCGAGGCTTGCGGGTTGAGCGCGGCCAGACGGCGGCGCATCTCTTCATCAAGAACAAAGGTTTCGCTGAGGCGCTGATACACCCATGGGTCGACCTGTCCGGTGGTCGCGGACCAGCCGAGGGTATTGGTCACCTGTGCCTCGATCTGACGGACGCCTTCGTGGCCATGCTTGAGCAGGCCTTCGAACCATTTGGGGTTGAGGCTCCGCGAGCGGGTCTCAAGCGCGACTTGTTCCTGCAAAGTGCGCACCTTGCCATCGCCGCGGGTCTGATCGCCGATGAAGACGGGCGCTTCGCTTCCGCGGGCGCGCTTGACCGCGCGGGAAATGCCGCCGAGCGTGTCAAAGTAATGATCCACGGTGGTCACGCCCAGTTCGACGGATTCGAGGTTCTGGTAGGCGAGGTCCACGTCCTTGAGCGCGCTTTGCAGCATGCCGGCGTTCTTGTGCGGTTTCCCGTTCACGCCGTAGGCGAAACATTTGCGGGCCTCGTAGGCGTCGGCGAGTTCGTCTTCCTCGCCCCAGGCGCCGCTATCGACGAGCGCGTTCACGTTCGAGCCATAGGCCCCTTCGGCGTTGGAAAAGACGCGCAGCGCGGCCTCTTCCATCGGGACGCCCATCTTTTCGGCATAGTCGAGGGCGTGGGCACGGACGAAATTCTGATCCAGCGGCTCGTCGGCGATGGCGGCCTTGTGGGCAGCATCTGCCAACATCCGGGTCTGCAACGGCAGAAGGTCACGGAAGATGCCGGACAGGGT
>CAZPJO010000512.1:0-1973 GCA_964586895.1 uncultured Roseicyclus sp. | reverse complement strand
CCCGGCGGCTCGATCTGCGAGGGCGTGGATCCCGCCGACCCCGATGATGAAGTGCTTTGTGCCCTGTCTGCGCAATGCCAGATGGTCTGGATCGAAAGCCCCGAGGGGCACGAGTCCGAGTTGATCCGGCGGTTTCAGAGCAACCCGAAGCCGATCTATTACCATCCTGCCCTGCTTGACACGCTTTGGCACGATTACCTGCGCGAACACGGGATGAGCGAAGCGCAGGTCGACCCAGACGCCTTCGCGGTGCATGCCTTTTCCAAGGTGATCCACCACCGCGCGCCGATCTACGCGGCGATGGCGCGCAACTGGGGCGTCAGCGTGACGGCGACGCAGGTCGAGGCCGTGCGCGACGCCCCTGATGCCATCGAGATGATTGCCGCAGCACAACGCTGAGGCGGGGTTTGGGGATGTATGTGGGGCGCTCAAACGCCGCTGGATGGCCCTAGAGACCCTGTTCGCGTGTTTTCTGCGGACAACCTTACCCAATTCCTTAACCACAATTGCGCTAAATTAACGCTTTGTTAAGAAATCCCTTGCTGAGCAATGACCAGACGTTAAACTTTAACAAAGAGTTAATTTTGATGTTTTGGGGGGGTCCATTCATGTTGAGCCGCAGGTCCACGTTCACGTATTCGGCCGTTTGTCTTGCCCTTGCCTTTGGCGCACCGGCATTTGCCACACCTGTGGATTTCAACGGAGGGGCACAGCCGGTTGATATCTCATTCGACCCCAATATCGGATCGCTTGCCACGTTCGATCCCAGCCGTCGATTTGATCCCAACAGGCCGAACAGCGCGTTCGGGCGGTCCGTGGAGGTCTGGCAGGAAAGCGGTTTCGACGTTGAATTCGATGTGGATGTCGCGGGCGACCTCGCGAATTACAACCTCGGCTTCAGAAACTTCTACATGAGCGACAGCGGCTGCTGTCAGGGGTCGTACAGCTTCATGAATGTGACGCGCCCCGACGGCGCGACATTCGGGTTTGACGGGATGGATTTCCGGGCGCTCGGGCGGTCGCACGAATTGCTTTTCGGATATTTTCAGCCCGAACAGGGATCCTCGCTTAGCGCGGAATCGATGGGCTTTGCGATGATCGACGACGATCTGCGATTGACCGGCACACGCGCCGATGGATCGGTGGTACGTGTGGATGCCTCAACCCAGCTTGACACGTCGCGCGCCTACGACCCGGTTTTCGTCAGTTCGAACTTCTATTATTCGGTGGATGACGGTCCGGTGTCGTTGCAACTCGACGCAAGCGACCATGCGCAACTGACCGATCTGGTGTCGCTGACCATCAGTGCCGCCGGTGACCGGCGCGATATCTTCACCCGCTCGGCCCCGTTCATGGACCTGTCGCCGACCATGGCCGCAGGCTATGAGGCATGCCTCGGGTCGGGCAGCCCGACGTTGTTCCAACGCTGCGAAATTGCCGGGTTGGGGACGTTCATCTTCGAGTTGGAATACATGCTGGCGCAGAACTACACCTTCGCCTCCTTCCCCAGCGGCCTCAGCCTTTCGGTCAACGCCGCCCCTGCCCCCGTGCCGCTGCCTGCTGGGGGCTGGCTCCTGATCGCGGCGGGCGCGATGCTTGCCGGTCTGCGGCGCCGGGCGCGCAGGCTGGCCCACGCCTGAAACAGAGCTGACAAGACCGTGACACGCCCCCGCGCCCGCGCGGGGGCTTCTTGTTGTCGGGGAGCGTTCCGATTATCTGACGGGTTCCTTGCCCGAAGACGCACCGGATCAAACGATGCCGATCAAACTGCCCGACAGCCTGCCCGCCTATGACATCCTCGCCCGCGAAGGTGTCATGGTCATGCCCGAGGATGGCGCGTCGAAACAGGATATCCGCCCGCTGCGCATCGGGTTGTTGAACCTGATGCCCAAGAAGATCCAGACCGAGACGCAATTCGCGCGCCTGATTGGGGCGACGCCTTTGCAGGTCGAGTTTTCCCTGATCCGCATGTC
>CAZPJO010000511.1:0-1983 GCA_964586895.1 uncultured Roseicyclus sp. | reverse complement strand
CGATGCCTTTGACCGCATCATCGGCCAGTGCCTGGTCGATCAGATCCTCGCAGGTGGCGAAGGCCTCGCGGTTGAGGACGTTCATCGATTTTCCGGGCACGTCCCAGGTGATGACAGCCACGCCATCGGCGTCGGTTGCCATGGTGAAATCGGTCATTTTCGCATCCTTTGTTGTATCGCGCGCATGGTCGGCAGCGTCACGGAGAGCCGGAATTCATCTTCGTCGGACAGGGTTTCCTGCGACAGGGAATTGGTGACGGACGAACAGGCCCAACGATCCCCGGTCAGGGTGAGCAAAAAGCGGCATTTGACGGGGCCGAAGTTGGGTTTGCCGTCCCGGGTCATGAGCGTGTCATGGTAGCCCACGATCCGATGATCGGAGAGGAATTCGGCGTAGCGCACGACGCGTTCCATCCGGGTGCCTGGCTTGGCCTTCATGGTTTCCATCATGATGTCGAAGAAGGCTTTGACATCAGCGGGCGTGTGGGCGGTGTGATCGGTGGCATCGTAATGGATGCTGTGGGGGTAGGTGTAATGGCCGGACCATATCTCGAAATCATGGGCATTTACCGCAGCCGTTAGTGATTTCAGGAAGGCCTTGTAGATCGGTTCGGCGCGCGCCTGGGTGGCCACGATGTCGGCCTTTGCCGCGGCCCACTTTTCCTTGAACGTGTCGGGTGCGCCGCGGAGTATGGTCATCGGAAAACGCTCTGCGGCGATTTCGTTTTCGGATTCCGACAATTTCCATTGCCCATCCAGCATGCGCAGGATCATGCGGTTGTTGTAATTCGGTGTTACGGAGGTGGCGTTTCTCAGCACATAGGTGGTGTGCCAGCCCTCGATGGTTGTCTCGTCGAGGTAACGGGCCTGTTTCACGAGGCGGATGTAATCCGTGACCTGCTGATCGCGTAACGCGGCACTGAGGTTGGTGATGTCGGCAGCCATTTCTTCGGGGGTCTCGATCACGGCGACGGCCGTCGCGGTGCGCATAATCATCGGATAGCTCACCATCGTGACAAACGTGTCATTGTCCGCAGCCACGACGGCGGCCGAGGTGACATCCAGCCATTCTTGGTAGATGGCATGGGGGTCTTGCATAGTGGCATCGGTATCAACAGGCATTGGACCCTCCGTGCAAGGCGGGGCGTGCAAGGGCGGCGTGCACGGCGCACCGGGCGAATTGTGTCATCCGGTCGGGAGGTTGTGGTACAGGCGACTTGGCCGGGTTTTTTGCCCCCGTCTCTGAGCCCCTAGTCCTCGCCTGAGCCGCACCCATGTTGGTCATGTGACCTTCATCCTTCCCGGCGTCAGACGCGCTCTAGGATGGTAGCCGACCCCATGCCCGCTGCGACGCAAAGTGTGGCCAATCCGGTTTCCTTGTCGGCACGTTCCATTTCATCGAGCAGCGTGCCCAGGATCATCGCGCCGGTCGCGCCGAGCGGGTGGCCCATGGCGATGGCCCCGCCATTCGCATTGACGCGGTTGTGGTCCACATCGAAAGCCTGCAGAAAACGCAAGACGACCGAGGCGAAGGCTTCGTTGACCTCGAACAAATCGATATCGCCAATGTTCATGCCGGTCTCGCGCAGAATCTTTTCGGTGACCGGCACGGGGCCGGTGAGGTTGATGGTCGGATCGGTGCCGATCTTGGCATTAGAACGGATGCGGGCGCGGGGTTTGAGGCCCCATTTCTCGCCAAACTCCTTGTTGCCGATCAGGACCGCGGCCGCGCCATCGACGATACCCGAGGAATTTCCGGCGTGGTGGATATGGTGGATCGCTTCGAGATGCGGATATTTCATCAGGGCCACGGCATCAAAGCCGGGCATGACCTCGCCCATATCCTTGAACGCGGGCTTGAGCGCACCGAGCGATTGCATATCGGTCTGCGGGCGCATGTATTCATCACGGTCCAGGATCGTCAGGCCGTTCTGATCGTGCACGGGGATGACGGATTTCCCAAAGCGATCCTCGGCCCAGGCG
>CAZPJO010000510.1:0-1987 GCA_964586895.1 uncultured Roseicyclus sp. | reverse complement strand
ATGAAGCCTTCCGCCTTTTGGACCGCGTCGGCTTGGCGCATATGGCCGATAAGCGCGCGGATGAGTTGTCCGGCGGACAGCGCCAACGGGTCGGAATATGCCGGGCCTTGATCCAAGATCCGGCGCTGTTGCTGGTCGATGAACCCACGGCCTCGCTTGACCCCAAAACCTCGCGCCAGATTATGCGCTTGATTTGTGAGCTATGCCGCGAGCGCGGATTGGCCGCGATCATCAACATCCACGATGTCGCGCTGGCTCAGATGTTTGTGCAACGTGTCATCGGTCTGCGCTTCGGTGCGATGGTTTATGACGGAGAGCCGGACGGCCTCACACCCGATAAGCTGACAGAAATCTACGGCGAAGAAGACTGGGAAGCGACGATCGAAACCGTTGATGACGACGATATCGAGGCCGCCGAATGAGCGACACCTTCACACCACCCATCGGTCAGCCGTGGAAGAAGCCTCCGTTCATCAAGCGCCCGTGGTTGCGTTGGACCCTGATCCTTGGGTTCCTCGCCTATCTCGTGGCGGCCTTCATGACGATCGAGGTTAATTGGAGCCGCGTCTATGAAGGGCTCGAGCGCGGCAAGCAATTCGTGCTGGCCTTCACCAATCCGGATTTCATCTCCCGATCTTCGGATATCTGGGAAGGCATGTTCGAAAGCATCATCATGACCGTGGCCTCCTCGGTCGTGGGGATCGCCATTTCGATCCCGATTGCCCTTGGCGCAGCGCGCAACGTTGCGCCTTTGCCGGTCTATCTAATCTGTCGCGGGATCATTGCGATCAGCCGCGCCTTGCAAGAGATCATCGTGGCGATTTTGCTGGTGGCCATCTTTGGATTTGGCCCGCTGGCGGGCTTTCTGACCCTCAGCTTTGCAACAATCGGGTTCCTGTCCAAACTGTTGGCCGAAGACATTGAGAGCATGGACAAAGTACAAGCCGAAGCGATTAAAGCCTCCGGCGCGCGCTGGACACAATGGATCAATTACGGGGTGCAGCCGCAGGTCATGCCGCGCCTGATCGGGTTGTCGATGTACCGCCTTGATATCAATTTCCGCGAAAGCGCGATTCTTGGTCTGGTGGGCGCTGGCGGCATCGGCGCGACGCTCAACACCGCGTTTGATCGCTATGAATATGACACGGCGGCGGCGATCCTGATCACGATCATCGTGATTGTCATGGCGCTCGAATATCTCTCTGGCATCATCCGTGCGAGGGTTCAGTAATGCCCGTGCGCGAGAAAGGCGGCGTGCAATCCTGGCAACGGCGCACGCAGCGCGAAAGCCTCAGCCACTGGGCCTTGTGGCTCGTGGGGATCGCGATCTTTGCCTATTGCTGGCAGCAGATTTCGGCCGCAACCACATGGTTTTTCGTCTGGGACGCGCCGCGCATCACCGAAGATATCTGGACGCGCGCAACCCCGCCGAAATGGGACTACATCACGCAACTGGGCAAGCCGATTTGGGACACGCTCAACATTGCGACTTTAGGCACAATCATTGCTTTGATCTTGGCCGTGCCCGTGGCCTTTTTGGCGGCGCGCAACACCACGCCATCGGCACTGTTCGTACGCCCCATCGCGCTTTTGATCATTGTCTCAACCCGCTCGATCAACTCGTTGATCTGGGCGCTTTTACTGATTGCGATTATCGGCCCCGGCGTGTTCGCCGGCGTTATCGCCATTGCCATCCGGTCCATCGGGTTCTGCGCCAAGCTGCTATATGAGGCGATTGAAGAGATCGACGCCACCCAGGTTGAAGCTATCACCGCCACCGGGGCATCACGCTGGCAAGTCATGGCCTACGGGATCGTGCCACAAATCATGCCAGCCTTTGCCGGAGTGGCGGTCTTCCGCTGGGACATCAACATCCGTGAATCCACCGTTCTCGGCCTTGTTGGCGCGGGCGGGATTGGTCTGCAATTGTCCTCATCACTCAACGTTTTGGCATGGCCGCAAGTCTCGCTTATCCTGCTGGTGATCC
>CAZPJO010000509.1:0-2023 GCA_964586895.1 uncultured Roseicyclus sp. | reverse complement strand
ATGTAACCTCGAAAGTCGACAGCCGGACGATTTTGGGCGAGATGGGCGCGGAGCAGCTTCTGGGCATGGGCGACATGCTTTACATGGCGGGTGGGTCGAAGATCACGCGCGTGCATGGGCCGTTCTGTTCCGATGAGGAAGTCGAAGAAATCGTGCGGCACCTCAAGAGCTTCGGGCCGCCGGAATATGCCTCCAGCGTGCTGGATGGGCCGGATGATGAGCGCGAAAGCGATATCGACGCGGTTCTTGGCCTGAATACGGGCGGGAACACGGGCGGTGAGGATGCGCTTTACGATCAGGCGGTCGCGGTTGTGATCAAGGATCGCAAATGCTCGACCAGCTATATCCAGCGCAAGCTTGGCATCGGCTACAACAAGGCCGCGCGCCTGGTGGAGCAGATGGAAGAAAACAGCCTCGTGTCGTCGGCCAACCACGTGGGCAAGCGCGAGATCCTGGTCCCGGAGCAAGATTGAGGGGTTTGTGCACGCGTGCACAACGGGATAAGTCACTGATAAAAAGTAACAAATGTTTTTTTGTTAAGGCTTCTTTAACCCATCAAGGCGGGTATTGAAGCCTTGCACATCGGAGCCAGTCGGGGCTTCCCGGCTGCGCCACCCCCCATCATCTGCACAGCTTCCGCGCGGCTCAGGACCGGGCGGGCATGGGGGCCATAGGCGGCCTCGGTATCCTGCGCCAAACCCGGAAACAGGGTGCAGAGGCGGTCGCGGTCGGCAGGCGGCAGAAGTCCAAGCCCGACCGGGCCGGGATAGAAACTTTCGGCCAAGGCCCCTTCGGCAAAGACGAGGGCGTGGCGCGGCAGCAGGATGGTCAGGAACTCTGCCTGCCTGCGCCCGTGCATCTGCGCGACGCCGGTGCAGGTTTCCAGCCCGGCCGCAGGCACGAGAACCTCGCCCATCGGACCGTCAACAAGCATGCGATGTTGTCGCGATACCTTCAGGTCGCGCCGGGGCATGCCGCCGCCAAGCGCTCCGGCCCTGATGCGATAGGGTTTGAATTTTGACGCTTTGGCGGGAAAATTCATCACACGTCGGCCGATCCAGAGCACCTCTTGCGGGCCATGATCGAGCGTGTCGACAAAATCGCCGACCCGAAGATCCTCGACCGCGACCTCGCCACCGGGCGTCCGCAGGCGCGTGCCGGCCAGGAAACAGATCGACGGCCCGGACGAGGTGCTGTTGAAGTTTTGCTGGCCATAGGACCCCTGATCGAGGGAAGGCACGGCGTCATCGTTGATGCTTTCAATCGACAGTGAGACGATCTGATCGTTGAAGATCTTTGGGAAGAAACCGCCGACGAAATCTTCGACGACCAAAAACAGGTTTCCGTCTGTGTCCTGAACGACTTTTGCCGCGCCACTCAAAGTGAAGGTGCCGTTGTCGGCAAAGGTGAATTCCACGATAACCTCGTAAATCGAGTCGATTGTGGTGGTGGCGGTCGGGCCACCGGGGGAGGTTTCGAACGACAACGTATCGCTGCTGCCGGCGTTGTCGCGCGTCATAACGGTGTCGGCGCTGTTGGTGGTCAGGTCGACGATATTGTCGCTGACCGGGGCCGCGTAGGAGCCATAGGTCGTCAAGAGAGCGGACTCACCCTCACCGGCCAACGTCCCTTCGTTGGTGTCGAGATCGGCAATGGTGCCGAGGTAAATAGCAGACCAAACATCAATTCCCATGGGCGAAAGATGACGTAACGGAAAGGCCTGCGTGGGGCGCGAAAGCGACAATTTTTAGGAAAAGTGCGGTTTCCATGCGGTCCGGGGGCGGCGGTGCAGGGCGCGATCACCGGCGTTTGATTGCCGGTTTTGCGGTGCTGTTATCGTATAGCGGGTCGGCTGCGCCTATATCTTGGGTCATCCATTCGAATCGGAGAGACATTTAAATGCCGATCACACGCCGCGCCCTTTTGGGTGCCACTGCTGCAACGCTGGTTTATCCGCAGGTTGCCTTCGCCAATGCGATCCCTCTGGGGGATTTGTCAGGTTACCTCAATGCGATGCAGACGG
>CAZPJO010000508.1:0-2035 GCA_964586895.1 uncultured Roseicyclus sp. | reverse complement strand
GGCGAGGGCTGGCGCTTCACGCTGCGCCAGGGCGTCAAATTTCACGATGGCAGCGACTTCACGGCTGAGGACGTGATGTTCTCCTATGAGCGCGCGTCCTCCGAGCAGTCTGACACCGCCAGCTGGTTCGCGCCGGTCTGGTCAGCCGTTGTCGTGGATGAATACACCATCGATTTCCTGACCGAGACACCGCAACCGATTTTCCCGGACTCCATCGCAAACTTCATGATCATGGACAGCGGTTGGGCCGAGGCCAACGGCGCCGAAGTGCCCGCCCGCGACGCCGAGAATTATGCCACCCGCAACGTCAACGGCACCGGCGCGTTCCAGCTGCAATCGCGCCAGCCCGACCTTGAAACCGTGCTGGTCCCGTTCGACGGCTGGTGGGGCGAGGTCGAGCATAACGTGACCGAAGCCGTCTTCACCCCGATCCAGAACTCCGCCACCGCCGTGGCCGCCCTTTTGTCGGGCGACATCGACCTGATCGACCCGGTCCCGGTGCAGGACGCCGCCCGCGTCAGCGATGCCGACGGGGTCTATGTGCTCGACGGGATCGAAAGCCGCGTCATCATGCTCGGCTATGCCCATGACCATGAAACGCTGCAAAACGGGGCTGACAACATCTTCGCCGATGTTCGTGTCCGCCAGGCCGTGGGCCATGCCGTGAACGTCCCCGCGATCCTGCAGGCGATCATGGGCGGTGCCGCCGAGGCGGAAAGCCAGCTGATCAGCCCCGCTGAAAGCGGCTATTCCCAAGGCAACGCCGAACGTCCCGCCTATGATCAGGACCTCGCCCGGTCCCTCATTGCCGAGGCTGGGGCCGAGGGCGCGGAATTCACCCTGTCATGCCCCAACGACCGCTACCTCAACGACGAAGCCGTTTGCCAGGCCATCGTCGCGATGCTGGCGCAGGTGGGCCTGACCGCGACGCTCGACGCGATGCCGGTCTCGAATTACTGGCCGGAGCTGCGCGAAGATCGCTTCGACATGTATCTGCTTGGCTGGTCGTCGGGCACCTTCGACCACGAACACCCGCTGCGCTTTCTGGTCCACACCAATGGCGAGCGTCTGGGCACATGGAATTTCGGCGGCTATTCGAATGCCCGCATCGACGAGCTTCTGCCCCTGATCCAGTCCGAGATCGACCCCGCCGCGCGGCAGGCCCTGATCGACGAAGCGGTGGAGATCTACCAAAGCGACGTCGTCTATACGCCGCTATACGTGCAGCCGCTTTTGTGGGGTGTGCGCGACGGGATCGAACTGACCCAGCGGCCCGACAACTTCTTCATCCTGCGCTGGGTGACCCTCGACGCCGAGAACTGATCCGTGACTTACACCCGGGGGGCAGCCCCCCGGACCCCCTGAGGTTTTTCCGGCAAGATGAAAGGGCGGGCAGCGTGCCCAACAAGGCCGCCGCCAGGAGGCACGGCAAAGTCGCCGCGCGTTTGGGCCGCCCTGGCCCTTGACCCCGGTTGCCCAAGCGGGCAGCACGGTAAGACCTAACCGGGAAATTGCACGGCCCATGCTCAGCTTCATCCTCCGCCGCGTCTTCCAATCCGTTCTGGTCCTTCTGGTCGTCGGCCTCGTGGCGTTCGCCATGTTCCGCTTTGTGGGCGACCCGATCGACACGATGCTGGGGCAGGAACGCACGATGCAGGACATCGAACGCCTGCGCGAGCAACTGGGCCTGAACAAACCGTTCTTCGTGCAATATTGGGATTTCCTCGTGCGCGCCGTGCAAGGCGATCTGGGCATTTCCTATCGGCAGGGGCGACCCGTCGCCGAAATTATCGCCGAACGCCTGCCCGCCACGCTGGAGCTTGCGATGATTTCCGGCGCTCTGGCGCTGATCTTCGGGATCGGCCTTGGCATCTTCACCGCCATCCGCCGCGAAGGCGTAACGGCGAATTTCATCATGACGATCAGCTTGATCGGCGTCTCGCTGCCCACCTTCCTGATCGGGGTGCTGCTGATCTATGGGTTCGGCGTGGGTATCGACATCCGCATCCCCTTCACCGACACGATGATCAACACC
>CAZPJO010000507.1:1548-2043 GCA_964586895.1 uncultured Roseicyclus sp. | reverse complement strand
GGCCCATGTTGCGCTTGCGCCGCGCACTGATGCCCTCGACGGCCCATCGCGCCTCTGCCTTGATCTTGCGATCCAGCTTGTGGCGCGCCAGATCTTCCTCCGCCCAGATCGTGTCGCGCCATTCCTCGAACCGGTCAAACCCCCGGTCCATCCGCCGCACGACCCCACGATCGAGCCACAATACGCCGCGCGCCAGCGCCTGCAAAAACGCCCGGTCGTGCGAGATCAGGATGAAGCCCGCGCGCGTCTGGCGCAACTCCCCCTCCAGCCATTGGATCGCGTCGATATCAAGGTGGTTGGTCGGCTCGTCGAGCAACATCAACTCCGGCGCCTCCGCAAGAAGCCGCGCCAACGCCGCGCGCCGCCGCTCACCGCCAGACGCCGCCTCCACCGTCGCCTCAAGGCGAAGCTTCAGCCCCTCCGCCGCCGCCTCCACGCGCCAGGCCTCCGATGGGCCCAACGTGGCAAGGGCAAAATCCCCAAGCGTCGCAAATC
>CAZPJO010000507.1:300-1538 GCA_964586895.1 uncultured Roseicyclus sp. | reverse complement strand
GGCAAAACCCGCGCGCCTGCGTCGGCCTCTACCAGACCGGCCATCACCTTCATCAGGGTCGATTTGCCCGATCCGTTGCGCCCGACAAGCGCCATGCGGTCGCCCGTCTGCACGACAAGGTCGAGCCCCGCGAACACCGGGTCGCCGCCAAAGGTCAGGGCAATATCGGAAAGCTGCAAAAGCGGAGGTCTGGCCATCCGCGCGAGCTACGCCACCGCGCGCGGCTGTTCAAGGGGCGCGCGCCCGATGGGGGCAATTGGTGCGCCTTTGGGCTATTGTGTGTGCCGCGCAAAAACGGGCGCGCCCGATCCCGGACGCGCCCGTTTAAGGTCTACGGCGGACATCCCCCGTTTCCGGGGGGCGTGCGGCGTTATTCCAGTTCCACCTCAGCGTCCTCTTCGGGCGGCGGCGGCACCGGGTCATCCTCGCGCACGCGCAGCGCGACCATGCGGTCCGGCTCGCCCACAACGGCGCCGTTGCGCCCCCGGCCGCGCCGGATCAGATCGACAATCTCCATCCCTTCGACGACCTGACCCACGATGGTATATTGCCCATCGAGATGCGGGGCGGGCTCGAACATGATGAAGAACTGGCTGTTGGCCGAGTTCGGATCATTGGACCGTGCCATCCCGATCATGCCGCGCTCGAACGAGATCTCATCGGAGAATTCCGCAGGCAGATCAGGGTATTGCGACCCGCCCCGCCCGGCATAACGCATGTCCTGCCCGATACGGCCAAACTCGACATCGCCGGTTTGCGCCATGAAGCCTTAGATAAAAAACAGAAACACCACATAGTCATAGGCGCCTTCGACGACAAGCGTGGTGATCCGCTCCGCATGCAACGGCGCGCTCTGCTCGAACAGGTCGATCACGATTGTGCCCTGCGCATCGCCGGTCACATCGATCTCCAACCCCGTGGCGCCGACCGGCCCCGACAGGCAAGCTGCGAGGACGGCCAGAGGACGGAGGAGCGTCCGCCGTCCCTCACGCATCGGCGGCCACTTTCACGCTGATCATCGTGTCCGGCTCCGCAGGCGGCTCGCCCCGGGTGATCGCATCGACATGCTCCATCCCGTCGATCACCTGACCATAGACCGTGTATTGGCCGTTCAGGTGCGGCGCAGGATCAAAGCAGATGAAGAACTGGCTGTTGGCGCTGTTCGGATTGGACGAGCGCGCCATGCCGAGCGTGCCCCGGTCGAAATTCGCGTCGGTGAATTCGGCGGGCAGGTCCGG
>CAZPJO010000507.1:0-290 GCA_964586895.1 uncultured Roseicyclus sp. | reverse complement strand
GTCAGGAAATCGTTGTCCTTGAAGTTGATGAAGAACTGGCTGTTGGCCGAATTCGGGTTCGACGAGCGTGCCGCCCCAAGGCTGCCGCGCGCATGCGGGATGCGCGAGAATTCCGCCGGAAGGTCCGGCTTGTCCGACCCGCCCGTGCCCGCCATGCGCAGCGATGCTGCGTCCTTGCCGTGCTGCACATCGCCGGTCTGTGCCATGAGCCCGGCGATCACGCGGTGAAACACCACCCCGGCATAGGCCCCTTCGCGCGCCAGCGCCTACATCCCATCCCCATGCGCGGG
>CAZPJO010000506.1:1685-2045 GCA_964586895.1 uncultured Roseicyclus sp. | reverse complement strand
GCTGAACAAGAGCCAGCCGGGGCTGATGATCCTTGATATCTGGCTCAAGGACAGCTCAATGGACGGGATCGATATCCTGGGCCACGTCAAACGCGACAACCCCGAAGTGCCGGTGGTGATCATCTCGGGTCACGGCAACGTGGAAATTGCCGTCGCAGCGATCAAGCAGGGTGCCTATGATTTCATCGAGAAGCCGTTCAACATCGACCAGTTGATGGTGGTGATCAAACGCGCGATGGAGACCTCGCGACTGCGGCGCGAGAACTCGGTGCTGCGCCGGCAGGACAGTCGGTCAACTGAGATGATCGGCAATTCGTCGGCGTTCCGCACCCTCAAGAGCCAGCTCGACAAGGTCACGAA
>CAZPJO010000506.1:1221-1675 GCA_964586895.1 uncultured Roseicyclus sp. | reverse complement strand
GGCAAGGAAGTTGCGGCGCGTTATGTGCATGCGGAATCGAACCGCGCGGATGCGCCGTTCGTGTCCGTGTCTAGCGCGTCGATCCAACCCGATCACATGGAAGAGGTCCTGTTTGGCCGCGAAAGCCAGCAACGCGGCGTGGAGCAGGGCCTGTTGGAGCAGGCCCATGGCGGGGTGATCTATTTCGACGAGGTCGCCGATATGCCGCTGGAGACGCAGGCCAAGATCCTGCGGGTGCTGGTGGATCAGAGTTTCACGCGGGTGGGCGGCACGACGAAGGTGCGCGTCGATCTGCGGGTGGTGTCCTCGACCACGCGCGATCTACAGGCGGAGATCGCGGCGGGGCGGTTCCGGGAGGAATTGTATCACCGGATGAACGTGGTGCCGGTGGAGGTGCCGAGCCTTGAGGACCGGCGCGAGGATATCCCGGAACTGGCGCGGGTTTTCATCGAGT
>CAZPJO010000506.1:0-1211 GCA_964586895.1 uncultured Roseicyclus sp. | reverse complement strand
ATGCGGCGGCGACGCTTCAGACGATGTCGTGGCCGGGAAATGTGCGCCAGCTCAAGAACATGATCGAGCGGGTCCTGATCCTGGGTGAGGGGAGCGGGCCGATCGAGGCGCGCGACCTGCCGGGACAGTCGGAGGCGCCGACGTCGGAGGAGGATATCGCGCTGTCGGCGTCGCTGACGACCCTGCCGCTGCGCGAGGCGCGGGAGCTGTTCGAGCGGCAATACCTGATGGCGCAGATCAACCGCTTCGGGGGCAATATCAGCCGCACGGCAAGCTTTGTCGGGATGGAGCGCTCGGCGCTGCATCGCAAGCTGAAATCGCTGGGGGTTGTGACCACATCGAAGGCGGGCGCGCGGGTCGCGCAGGTCAGCGAAGGGTAGGGATGTGCACGCGTGCTCACGCGTGAGCAGACGGAGACTTGAGCGCTAACCCATTGTAAAACAACAATCGGATGCCAAAAACATTTCTATAATTATAGAAATGTTTTCGCCCTTCGGTCCCCGCAACGCGGGCCCATATTCGGACCTTCTTCATGGATATCGGAGAGTAACATGCGCGTTTTCTTCACCGGCGGCAGCGGCAAGGCCGGCAAATGGGCGATCCGGCATTTGATGGCGCAGGGCCACCACGTGGTGAACGTGGATCAGACGCCCTCGGGGCTGGACTGCTCGGAGCTTTTGATCGACCTCAATGACGCGGGGCAGGTCATCGGCGCGATGTCGCAATTCACCGATTTCGCGGAGCTGGACACCGGCACCGGGGTGCCGCGCTATGATGCGGTGGTGCATTTCGCCGCCGTCCCACGCGTGATGATCGGGGCGGATGGCGAATGTTTCCGGCAAAACACCCAGACCACCTACAATGTGATCGAGGCGGCGGTGAAACTGGGCGTGCCCAAGGTGATTTTCGCCAGTTCCGAGACGACCTATGCGATCTGCTTTGCGGATGGCGAGGTGAAGCCCGATTTCGTGCCCATCGATGAAACCCACCCGACCGTGCCCCACGACAGCTATGCGATGTCGAAGGTCTGCAACGAGATGACGGCACGCTCGTTTCAGGCGCGCAGCGGCATCGACATCTATGGGTTAAGGATTAACAACGTCATCGAACCTCATGAATACGCGAAAAATTTCCCCGCCTTCATGGAAATCCCGGACCAGCGCCGGCGCAATATATTCGCCTATATCGACGCGCGGGACCTGGGCCATATG
>CAZPJO010000505.1:0-2050 GCA_964586895.1 uncultured Roseicyclus sp. | reverse complement strand
GCTAAAACCCTCGGCGTGCCGCTGTTCCAAGAACAGGCCATGCAGATCGCCATCACCGGGGCCGGTTTCACCCCGGATGAAGCGGACCGACTGCGGCGGTCACTGGCGACGTTCAAAAAGCATGGCAACGTGTCGGAATTCCGTACCCGGTTCCTGAAGGGGATGGGTGAGAAGGGCTATGATCGCGACTTCGCAGAGCGGTGTTTTTCGCAGATCGAAGGGTTTGGGTCATATGGGTTCCCCGAAAGCCATGCGGCGAGTTTCGCGCTGCTGGTCTATGCGTCGAGTTGGCTGAAATGCCACCATCCCGGTATCTTCGCCTGCGCGCTTCTGAATGCACAGCCGATGGGGTTCTACGCCCCCGCTCAGATTGTGCGCGACGCGAGGGAACATGGCGTGGAGGTGCGGCCGGTTTGCGTGAACCAATCCCAGTGGGACAACACGATGGAGCGGACGGAGGCCGGTGATCTGGTGCTGCGGCTGGGGTTTCGGCAGATCAAGTCGATGCGCGAGGACGAGGCCGATTGGATCGTGGCCGCGCGTGCCAACGGCTACCGCGCGGTCGAGGATGTGTGGCGGCGCGCAGGGGTCGAGGCGCGCATGCTGACGGTACTCGCCGAGGCGGATGCGTTCGCGGCCCTGGGTCTGTCGCGCCGCGATGCGCTGTGGGCGGCGCGGGCCCTCACGCCCAAGAAGGAATTGCCGCTGTTTGCGGGAGACCTGGATGGCGAGGGGATCGTGGAACCCGCCGTTCTGCTGCCGCAGATGAGCGAGGGCGAAGAGGTGGTGGAAGATTACGTCTCGATGCGCCTGACGCTCAGGACGCATCCCGTGGCGCTGATCCGGGATCGGCTCAGCCCGCGGATTGATCCGCGGTTGTTGGTGCGCGCACCAGCCCGCAAGGCACCTGTCCGGCAGGACTTTCCCAAACCGCTCAACACATTGCCGCCGGTGCCGGTAGAGGCGATTGGCGAAAAGTTTCCCGTGGGTCGTGTGGAAAGCTGGGGCAGTCGCAAGGGGTGAGCGTCACAGCCCGTATTTCGGCCGCTTCTCCCCCACCGACTTCATAACCCGGACGAGCTCTTGGCTGATGCCCGGCTCGCTCAGCGCATGGCCTGCGGTGCGGATCATGTGAAGACGTCCCGAAGACCACACGCGATCCAGCGCATGGGCCGAGGCCGGGGGGCAAATCATGTCGTAGCGGCCCTGCACGATGGTTCCGGGGATCTGGGCGATCCGATAAGCATCGCGCAGGATCTGGCCATCTTCTTCGAGAAACCCTTTATTGGCGAAATAATGGTTTTCCAGCCGCGCAAAGGCACGGGCGTAATCCGCCGGGCTTTCGCCGCCATGGCCATCGCTTTCCATGCTGGCCAACGCATTCTCCCACGACGCCCAAGCACGGGCAAAGCGGGTCTCAAGCATCAGATCGCCGGAAAACAAGCGTCGGTTATAGGCCGCGATCAGGTCGCCATGCTCTTCTTCGGGCACAAGGCTTGCAAAACGTGCCCATTGGTCAGGCCAGAACTGACCTGCCCCGCCACCGTAAAACCAATCAAGCTCTCGCTGCATCGAAAGAAACACGCCGCGCAGGGCGAGGTAGGCGACCGCATCGGGATGCGCCTCGGCATAGATCAGACCCAGCGTCGCGCCCCAGCTTCCGCCAAAAACGGCCCACCGCTCGATCCCGAGCGTATGCCGAATACGCTCGATATCCGCGACGAGGTGCCAGGTGGTGTTCTGGTTGGTCGAGGCATGAGGCCGCGATCGCCCGCAACCGCGTTGATCAAACAGGATGATGCGCCAGACCGACGGGTCGAAATATCGCCGCATTGCCGGGCTGCAACCGCCGCCGGGCCCCCCATGCAGAACGACAACTGGCGCGCCTCGCGGGTTGCCGCATTGCTCGACATAAACGTGGTGACCATCGCCCACATCGAGCATGCGCTGATCGAACGGGTCGATCGGCGGAAACAAATGCGCGGCTGCGCGCTTTTGGCCGGAGAACTTATCCATGCCGAACCTATATAGAGCGTCACGAGCAAAATCC
>CAZPJO010000504.1:0-2061 GCA_964586895.1 uncultured Roseicyclus sp. | reverse complement strand
AATTGGAGATGTCGGCGGCGATGGCGGCGGGGGTGATCCCGGCGTCGTACTGGCGCGCGTTGCCGTCGGGAAAGGTGAGGGAGATTTGGGCCATGGTCAGGCTCCTCGTCGGTTTGGCGCCTACGGAACGCCCGGTTGCGGGTATGTGTGCGGGCGTGTTTGGCCGGGGTGGTGTGAATTGTCAACGGGAGGAGAGGGTTGGGCGTGCGGACGCTCCCCTTACGGTGGCGAAGCCACCTGTCGGGCAATGGAGTGAGGTTTTTCTGGCAAGATGAAAGGGGCGCGCGCGCCCAGGGTCGGGTCCGCTGCGAGGACGTCCGCAGGGCGGAGGAGGGGCGGTTCAGGCGCGGTGTCTGGTGGCGCGGTTGGACAGGAGCAGGTGGGCGAGGGCGGCGAGCATGACGAGGGTTGCGGCGAAGCCCAGGGCGGAGACGGAGGCGCGGTTGATGACGGCCCCGCCGATGGCTGATCCGGCGGCGGCGCCGATGTAGATGCAGGCGGCGTTGAGCGACAGAAGGACGGGCGCGCGGGCCGGGTCGAGGGCAACGAGGCGGACCTGTTGCGCGGCACCGAAGGACCAGCCGATGATGGACCACGTGAAGGTGAAGGCCATCAGGATCGGGGTGGGCCAGGGCAGGAAGGAGTAGAGCGGCAGGGCGACGAGTTGCAGGCATGTGAGGATCAGCAGGGTGCGGCAGGCGCCGATCCGGTCGCTCAGCGCGCCGCCGGTGAAATTGCCCGCGATGGCGCCGAGGCCGAAGATGAAGAGGGCGAGCGTGATGCCGTCACGTCCGAAGCCCATGTCGGCGGCGAGCAGGGGCGCGAAGTAGGTGTAGAGCACGAAGATGGAACACAGGAAGGTGGCGGTGAACAGGACTGCGGCCATCAGGGGGCCATCGCGCAGGGTACGGGCGAGGTCGGTGAGCGAGACCGGCGCGAACGACAGGCCCGCGGGCACGATGCGCCACAGCAGGATCAGGGCGGGCACGGAGAGCAGGGCGACGATGACAAAGGCGTAGCGCCAGCCGAAGGTATAGGCGACCCAGCCGCCGATGGGGATGCCGATGGCCTGGGCGATGGTGAGGCCCGCGAAGACGGCGGCGAGTGTGCGGGCGCGGCGTTCCGGCGCGGTGAGCATGGCGGCGACGGCGGCGGTGACGGGGGTGATGATGCCCGCGCCCACGGCGGCCAGGCCGCGCGAAGCATGCAGTGTCAGGAGCGTGGGGGCGATGGCGGAGATCAGCGCGGAGAGGCCGAAGATCGCGAGGCCCATGGCCAGCACGCGGCGCCGTCCGATGCGGCCGGTGAGCGACACCAGCAGCGGCGACAGGATCGCGTAGAGGATCGCATAGGTGGTTAGAAGTGCGCCGGATTGCGCGTCGGTCACGCCGAAATCGTCGGCGATGGGCTCGACCAGGCCGACGGTCAGGAACGCGCCCATTCCGACGATGAAATTCACCGCAGACAGGGTGGGGATCAGGAGGCGGGGGGTGTCGGCCATTGGAGCGTTTTGTGCCGGGGGCGCGGTCGGGTCAATCGCAATCTGGCGTGGCAGAGGCGCAGGCGTCAGGCACCGGGAATGTGCGCGAGGCTCCGCCCATGACGTGGCGATGGTGTTGCGATGGCGCGCCGGGCGGGGCAGGTTGCAGTGCAGCGCAAGGGGCCGGGATGGCCAGTGCTACTATGGCGGGACAGGCAGATGGGCGACATGCAATACCTTGACACCGAACAGGGGCGGCGGCTGGCTTATCACAAGTTCTCGGGGCGGATGCCGGCGGTGGTGTTTCTGGGCGGGCTGCGCTCGGACATGAACGGGACGAAGGCGGTGCATCTGGAAGCATGGGCGCGCCGGTCGGGGCGCGAGTTTCTGCGGTTCGACTATTCGGGGCATGGCGAGAGCTCGGGCACGTTTACCGAAGGCTGCATTGGCGAATGGCATGAAGACACCGTCGCCGCCATCAGTGCGCTGACCGAAGAAAAGGTGGTTGTCGTGGGCTCGTCAATGGGCGGGTGGCAGGCGCTGTTGCTGGCGCAGCGGATGCCCGAGCGGCTGGCCGGGAT
>CAZPJO010000503.1:0-2062 GCA_964586895.1 uncultured Roseicyclus sp. | reverse complement strand
GAGCTACACCCGCTCGCTAAGTGTGCGGGCGTATTAGTAAGGTTCCGGCGGCGGCGCAAGAGGGAATTTGCACGCAATGGCGGGTTGACCCGCGCGCGGGGCGCGGGGCTCAATCGTAGGAGCGCACGGAGCCGTCGGAGAGCGCGAAATCCTCGGTATGGAGCACAATTGTGTCCTTGAGCGCGAGCAGGATGCCATAGGCGCCGGGTTCATCGACGCTATCGGAAGAGGTGCCTTCGCCCAGGATCATCGGGATCTGGTGGCAGGGGCTTTTGAGCACGCTGACCGGCAGGGCACCGCCCGTAGGGTTGGCGGCAGAGGCATGGATCGTGCGGTGGATATGGCCGCAGATCAGGTGCCGGACATGGGGGGCGGCGTGCAGGCGCGAAAGGAGCGCGTCGGAATTGGCCAGCCCAATGGCATCCATCGCCCAGAAGCCCACGGGGCAGGGCGGGTGATGGGCGAAGACGACGACTTGCCTGCCGTCGGTGGCGGCGCGGGCGAGTTCCGCGTCGAGCCAGGCAAGCCGGGTGTCGCAGATCCAGCCATCATGGATCAGGGCCGCGTGCCCGTCGTAATCATGCGTGTCGAGGATCAGCAGGCGCAGCGGCCCGAGATCAAGCGCGGTTTGCGCGAAGCCGTCGGAACTGAACGCCTGCGGGAAGGGAAGGCGCAGGTTATCGCGCAGGTCGTGGTTGCCCATGGTGAGGGTGATCGGGATCGGGCAATCGGCCAGCGCGGGCGCAAGGCGCGCGTATTCGGCCGGATCGCCCGTATGGGTCAGATCGCCCAGGATGATCAGGTGCTGCGCGTCGGGATGGCGGGCGAGCGCATGGGCGAGGCCTTCGGTGAAGCGCGCGAGCGGGTCGAGGCCGATGATCGTCTCGCCTTCGGGGGTGATGTGCAGATCGGTGAAGATCAGGGCTTTGTCGAAATTGTCCGCCATTCGGGGAAGGTGGCCGATCCGGGGGGATCAGGCAAGCGCGTGTTTTGCGGGCGCGTCGAGCGGCGGGTTTCGGGGGTGTGTCGGCAGGCGCGTGCGCAGGTGGCGATCACATCCGTGTGATACCTGAGTCAATCTGTCAAATAAATCCGACGCTGATCTGTTGTCTGGTCGCATAGCATTCAGAAAGGAGAGACATGATGACCATTTCGAAACCTCTGATGCGCGGCCTTGGCCTGTCGCTGGTCATTGGTCTGGCGGGTCAGATGGTCACCGCCGAAGGACATGCACAAACGGCAAGTGCCACGTTGAACAACCTTGAAGGCGAGGCGATCGGCAGGGCCGAGATCACCCAGACGCCCCATGGGGTGCTGGTTCATGTGCGGGTCAGTGACCTGCCGCCGGGCGCGAAGGGGATCCATTTCCACCGGACCGCCCATTGCGCGGCGGACGATGGGTTTACCTCGTCGCATGGGCACCACGGGGAAGGGGAAGGCGAACACGGTCTGCTCAATGCTGCGGGGCCGGGCATGGGCGATCTTGGCAACATCTTTGTGGGCTCGGACGGCGTGGGGGAGATGCAATTCTTCAAGGATGACGTGTTCCTGACCTCGGGCGAGATGCCTTTGCTGGACGGGGACGGCACGGCCATCGTGATCCATGCCGAAATGGATGACCAGATTTCGCAACCCATCGGTGGCGCGGGCGCACGCATCGTGTGCGGCACCGTCGAGATGGGCTAAGCCGGAACCGACCCTGCGCGCCCCTTTGGACGGGCGCGCGCAGGGTCAATGCGGACTTTGCGCAGGGGAAGGCGCGGCGCGGTCGGCGCGCCTACTCCAATTCCACCAGCAGATCCTTGGCGTCGATCTGACCGCCCGGTGTTACGTGGACGGCCTTGACCACAGCGTCGCGGTCGGTGTGCAGGCCGGTTTCCATTTTCATCGCCTCGATGGTCAGCAGCAGCGTGCCTGCGGCGACTTTCTGGCCCGCCTGCACCGCGACGGAGGCCACGACGCCGGGCATCGGCGCGCCGATGTGGTCGGGATTTCCCAGCTCGGCCTTGGGGCGCTTGGCGGTTGCCCCGGCCACAAGGCGGTTGGGCACGCGGATGGTGCG
>CAZPJO010000502.1:0-2064 GCA_964586895.1 uncultured Roseicyclus sp. | reverse complement strand
CCTCAAGCGAGGACATCGCGAAAACATATAGGATGGCCACGTTCAGGTCCGCCAAAACCCATGTTTCATTGAACGGAATGACGGCCCAGGCGATGATAGCCAGCACAAAGGATGTCAGCGGCGCGATGAAGAAAACCGGCCTGTCCGCGCCTGCGGGCACCACGACTTCCTTGATGATATACTTCAGCGCGTCGGCCACCGCTTGCAGCAGGCCGAACGCGCCCACCACATTGGGGCCCCGGCGCATCATGACGGCCGCCCAGATCTTGCGGTCGCCATAGACCAGCATCAGCAGCGAGACCATCACGAAACCAATCACCAGCAGGCATTGCCCCGCGATGATCAGGATGCTCAAGAGAAGCTCGTTCATCGGTCGTTTTGTCCCTTGGCTCGGGGCCCTTTGGTCATCCTATCAGACCAACGGTATCCCTTGCTCTGTGCAATCTGCCGCAACAACCTGAGCTTCGAGTGTCTGCAACCCGCGCGGGAGTTCCGGCGAAATGGTGTAAACCGCATCTGCGACCCAAACGCCACCCTCTTCGGTGATACTTGTGCGCACATGTCGCGCAAATGCGTACCCACGGATCAGAGTATACTGCGCCGCAGCACAACGCGCATAGGCATCCACGTCCTGGCCACTTGCCGTTCCGGTCATTTGCGCCCGAAAATTAACCAGATCATCGTCCAGAAGGCGCGTCTCGATCCCGTCGTAGGTGGGCGGCAGAAGGGGCTCGACCGGCGCCGGGGCCTCAGGCTCTGGCACGCAGGCGGCCACCGACATCATCGCGCAGGTGCCAATCACCACACTCCAGGGACGGCCCTGCGCCATGGCCTTATTCCGCGGCAAGCGGCGCGGCGCGGCGCGCTTTGGCCCCGGCGCTCAACTCGGCCATCAGGCCAGAGGCCCGCGTGATCGCGTTGGTCAGGTAATGATCCGCCACCGGGCTGGTAAAATCGCCCGACCCCAGCTTGCCAAGCGGCAATGCCGCGCCCTCGTTCTCGGCCACATCGTCGATCAACGCCAGATGCGGCGCGGCTTCGACCATAAGCTTGCGCAGCGCGGCAATGGTGTCGAACGGCAAGACCGCCCCAACCTCGGCCGACAAGGCCCGCAGGATCGCCCAGTTTTCGCGCGCCTCGCCCGGCGGGAAGCCCGCGCGCATCGCCAGTTGCGGACGCCCTTCGGTATTCACGAACAGGCCCTGTTCCTCGGTATAAGCCGCACCCGGCAAGATCACATCGGCGCGGTGCGCGCCGCGGTCCCCGTGCGAGCCTTGGTAAATCACGAACGCGCCGGCGGCGGTTTCGACCTCATCCGCCCCAAGGTTGTAAATCACATCCGCGCCCTGCACGGCCGCCATGGCATCGGGATTGGTCGCGCCAACGTCCATTGCGCCCACGCGGCCCGCCGCCAGGTGCAGCACCAAAAGGCCCGATCCGGTCGCCTCCGCCACCTTCTGCGCATGGGCCAGAACGGCTTCGCCATCCTCGCCCTGCAACGCGCCCTGGCCCACGATCACCACCGACGACACGTCTTTAACGGCCCCGAAATCGCGCTCAGCCAGCGCCTTGAGTGCCGCGCGATCCGTGCCCATATGCGTATATTCATACGTCAAATCAACAGCTTCGCCGATCAACGCCACATTCGCGCCCTTGCTCCAAGCCTTTCGGATGCGCGCGTTGAGAACCGGCGCTTCGGCGCGCGGGTTCGTCCCGATCAGCATGATGTATTCCGCATCATCCAGATCTTCGATCGCCGCCGTGCCCACATATGCGGCCCGGTTGCCCGACGGCAGCTTCGCCCCGTCGGTGCGGCATTCCACGACACCGCCCTGCCCCTCGATCAACAGCTTCAGCGCATACGCCGCCTCCGTCGGGGCCAGATCACCGACCAGACCAGCCAGATTGGCAGCGCCCTTGATCTTCTCGGCCGCGATGCCCATCGCCTCGCCCCAGCTTGCCGGGCGCAGCTTGCCGTTTTCGCGGATATACGGCCGGTCCAGCCGCTGGCGGCGCAGCCCGTCCCAGACATACCGCGACTTGTCTGAAAGCCATTCCTCGTTC
>CAZPJO010000501.1:0-2071 GCA_964586895.1 uncultured Roseicyclus sp. | reverse complement strand
TCATATCGCCCCCGCCAATGAAGGGCCGCATCTCGGCCATGCGCGTCTTGCGGATATGTATCGCGCCCGAGCCACTGGGCCCGTATAATTTATGCCCCGTGATCGCGTAGAAATCGGCACCGATGGCGTCAACATCGACCGGCATGTGCACCGCCGCCTGGCTCCCGTCGACAAGCACCGCAATGCCGCGCGCATGGGCGGCCTCGACCACCGTTTTGACGTCGAACACGCTGCCCAGGACGTTGGACATATGGCTCATCGCGACCAGCCGGGTGTTGGGGCCCATCGCGTCGATCACCGCTTGTGGGTCGAGGTCGCCGTTGGCATCCACATCGACCCACACCAGCTTCACCCCCTGCCGCTCGCGCAGGAAATGCCACGGCACGATATTGGCGTGATGCTCGGCGATGGTCAGGATGATCTCGTCGCCTGCCTGCATCCGCGGCATGGCCCATCCGTAGGCCACCAGGTTGATGCCCTCGGTCGTGCCCGAGGTGAACACGATTTCTTCCTCGTCCGCCGCACCGAGGAACCGCGCGATCGTGCCGCGCACGCCCTCGTATTTCTCGGTCGCGAGGTTGCTGAGGTAGTGCAGACCGCGGTGCACGTTGGAATATTCCTGCGCGTAGGCCTGCGTGATGGCGTCGATCACCACCTGCGGTTTCTGCGCCGAGGCGCCGTTGTCGAGGTAGACCAGCGGCTTGCCGTTCACCTCGCGCGACAGGATCGGAAAATCGGCGCGTATCGCGTTGACGTCATAGCTCATGGAGAGTCTCCCGTCGGAAGCCCGAGTCCTAGAACAGACAGGACAAGGCTGAGGGTGAAGAGGATGCCCACGAAGCTCAGCAGCGTCATCAGAAACACCTGACCGACTGAGGTAAACCCGTGAAGCACAGTGATAAAATGGCTCAGAAGCCAGAAGAACATGGCAATCGCAAGCAGGGACACGACGCCCGCCAGCGGCGGCGCGACAAGGGCCAGCGCCAATTGCACCACCTGCAAAACGATGAAGATGAATTGCAACCACGTGACCAGAACCAGCGCGCCGTCAAACCCGCCGGTGCCCCCGAAGATTTGGCCGATCCGGGTGATCGCGTGCACGCCAAGGAACAAAAACGCGCCCTGCAACAGGCCCAGAACCACCGGCGTTTGCCCGGTCAGCGGGCCCTCTTCCGGCGGCCCAAGCACCAACGTCACCAGCACGCCAAGGATCATCGACAACACGATGGTCAGCGAAAACGCCAGCCACAGGGCCGCGCGCGGCAGCCCAAGCCGCAGCACCGCCTCGGCCCCGCCGGACGGGTCCGAGACCGTTTGGCGCACCATGCCCAAAAGGACCGGAAGCCGCAAAAGATCACTCATGCCCGTGCCCCCCATCCCGCGACACGCAGGTTCATCGACCAATTCCACATCAGGACCGCAAACCACAAGAACCCAACCAAACTGAGCGCCGGGCCCGGCCCGATCATCCCGAACACCAGCCCGTGGAACAGCTTCATCGGCACCGCCACAACCAACGCCCAGAACAGCGCGAGGCGTGACGCCGTGCCGTCGGGTTTGCCGCCCAACATCCGCGCCACCAGATGGCCCACCATCGCCACCCCGTAAAACACCAGCGGCAGGATCAGGAACCACACCATGATTTCCGCCGACAAAAGCGCGTCGAACTTGGCGTCGATCATGCCCGCGGGCACCTCGACGCCCTCGATCGGGCGCACCTCGTTGCGCTCGGCGGCGATGGCGGCCTCAAGCTCGGGGTCGGGCAGGTTCGCGCGGCGCGACACACCGGGCAATTGCGACACAAAGCCCATCGCCATCGCCAGCATCAGGAACATCAACCCCGTCTTGTCGTCGGCCCCACGCGCCAGCAACCCGGAAAAGACCGGGCGCGGGCGCCTGTAGGAGCCGACGATATCAGGGACGAGTGCCATGTGCGTCAGCCCTGCCTGCGCCGCTCCAGCCAATGCATCAGCCGCGCAGTGATGTCATCGCGCAGGTCCTCGCTGTCGATCTCGTCGATGGCCTCGGCCAGGAAGGCCAACACCAGAAGATCGGTCGCGATCTCCGTGGG
>CAZPJO010000500.1:283-2074 GCA_964586895.1 uncultured Roseicyclus sp. | reverse complement strand
TCTGACCGGTGCTGTGTTGGCGGTCGGAGTTCTGGCCTACAACACGTCCGAGCATTTCCAACGCCGGATCGACGGGTTCCTGAGCGATGAGGTGGGCGAAAACACGCAGCTTGGCTTTGCCACGGATGCGATCCGCGAGGGCGGGCTGTTCGGCACGGGCCTCGGCGAGGGGTCGGTCAAATGGACCCTTCCCGACGCGCATACCGATTTCATCATCGCGGTGGCGGCGGAGGAATATGGCTTTGTGCTGGTGGCCGTGATCATCACGCTGTTTTTGACGATTGCGCTGCGCAGCTACTTCCGCCTGATGAAAGAGCGTGATCCGTTTGCGCGCCTTGCGGGCACCGGGTTGGTCAGCCTTCTGGCGTTGCAGGCCTTCATCAATATGGGGGTCGCGGTGCGGCTTTTGCCGGCGAAGGGCATGACCTTGCCCTTTGTGAGCTACGGCGGCTCGTCCCTGATCGCGACGGGGATCGCGGTGGGGATGCTTTTGGTGTTCACGCGGACCCGGCCGCAGGGCGATATCGCTGATCATCTTCTGACGAGGTCGCGGTAGGGCATGGCGCAAAAGCACCTCATCATCGCGGCGGGCGGCACGGGCGGGCATATGTTCCCGGCGCAGGCCCTGTCCGAGGCGATGCTGCGCTTGGGCTGGCGTGTGACGCTTTCGACGGATGCGCGCGGCGCGCGGTATGTGGGCGGCTTTTCCCACGCGGTCGAGATCCGGCAGGTCAGTTCCGCCACCTTCACACGCGGTGGCGTGCTGGCCAAACTGGCGGTGCCGTTGCGGATCTTGGGCGGTGTGGCCACGGCCACCTGGCGGATGTGGCGCGAAAAGCCCGATGTCGTGGTGGGATTCGGCGGATATCCGACGATCCCGGCCATGGCGGCGGCGGTCCTGACGCGCAGGCCGCGGATGCTACACGAACAAAACGGTGTTCTGGGCCGGGTGAATGCCTTGTTTGCCAAACGGGTGATGCATGTCGCCTGTGGCACCTGGCCAACGGATGTGCCCGAGGGCGTGGATGCGCGCGATGTCGGCAACCCGGTGCGTGCGGGTATCGTGGAACGCGCGGGCGCGCCCTATACGCCGCCGGGCGATTGGCCGATGAACCTTCTGGTGTTCGGCGGAAGCCAGGGCGCGCGCATTCTGTCGGATGTGGTGCCTGCGGCGGTGGCGCTTTTGCCCGAGGATATGCGCCACCACCTGCGCATCAGCCAACAGGCCCGCGAAGAGGATCTCGACCGTGTGCGCGCCGCCTATGATGCGATGGACCTGCGCGCCGAGGTTGAGACGTTTCTGCACGACATGCCCACGCGCCTGGCCGAGGCGCAGCTTGTGATCTGCCGCTCGGGCGCGTCATCGGTGGCCGACATCTGCGTGGTGGGCCGCCCGGCGATCTACGTGCCCTATGCCGCCGCCGTGCGCGATGAACAAACCGCCAATGCGCGCGGCGCGGTCGATGCAGGGGCCGCCGCCCTGATGCCCGAAAGCAAACTGACGCCCGAGGCCCTGGCCGAGGTGATACGCTCAATCCTGACCCAACCCGAGGCCGCCACCAAAATGGCCATCGCGGCCCTGTCCGTCGGCAAACCCGACGCCACGGAACGGCTGGTTGCACTTGTCGAGAAACTGGCCGAAGAGCGCGCCTGAGACAGAGGAAAAGATCCATGAACGCCGCCGCCACCAAACTGCCCACGCAACTCGGCCCGATCCACTTCGTCGGCATCGGCGGGATCGGCATGTCGGGCATTGCGGAGGTTCTGCTCAACCACGGCTATCAGGTGCAG
>CAZPJO010000500.1:0-273 GCA_964586895.1 uncultured Roseicyclus sp. | reverse complement strand
TTCATGGGGCAGAAAGCCGAGAACCTCGAAAACGCCGAGGTTGTGGTCATCTCCAGCGCGATCAAACCGGGCAACCCGGAACTGGACGCGGCGCGGCTTGGAGGCCTTCCGGTGGTGCGCCGGGCCGAAATGCTGGCCGAATTGATGCGCCTGCGCTCCAACATCGCGGTGGCGGGCACCCATGGAAAGACGACGACCACGACGCTTGTGGCGACGCTTCTCGATCATGGCGGGGTCGATCCGACCGTGATCAACGGCGGGATCATCCACGCC
>CAZPJO010000499.1:0-2079 GCA_964586895.1 uncultured Roseicyclus sp. | reverse complement strand
GAGCAAAACACATTGCGCCAGGTTCAGCGACGGAAAATCAGGATTCACCGGAACCGAAATGATCGCATCGGCGCGCGCGATATCGGCATTCTCAAGCCCCGCACGCTCGGGCCCGAACAAAACGCCCACCTTGCCGCCCTGCGCCGCGATCGCGCGCGCCTGCTCCATGGCGCGCTCGGGCGTCACCACGGGCTTGGTCATGCCCCGCTCGCGCGCCGTGGTCGCAAAGACATAGGTGCAATCGTGCAGCGCGCCGGGCACATCGTCGAACAGCCCCGCCTGATCCAGCAGCCGACCGGCCCCGCTGGCCAATGCCACCGCGCGTTCGTTCGGCCAACCGTCGCGTGGGGCCACGACCCGCATGTGATCAAGGCCGAAGTTCCACATCGCACGCGCCGCCGCGCCGATATTCTCGCCCATCTGCGGGCGGACAAGGACAAAGGCGGGTTGGCGCGGGGTGGGGTGCAGATCGGACATGGGCCGCCGCTTAGCCAATGGTCCGCCCACCTGCAAGCCATCGCCCGTCACCGCACCCCTGTCACCGCCCGCCAGTCATCGCCCCATTGCCCCGCCAGACCCGGGCCGTTATCAGCGCCCCAAACCCGCTTGGCAGGAGAGCGCCATGGCCGATGATGCCGCACAAGACGACCGCCCGCAGATCTACCTGATCACGCCGCAAAGCTTCGCGCCGGATGCGTTTGCCCCGCAGCTGGCCCATGTGCTCGACGGGATGGAGATCGCGTGCCTGCGCATGGCCCTGGCGGGTGACGACGAAGACACGCTTGCGCGTGCGGCCGATGCCTGCCGCGAGGTGGCGCATGCCCGCGACGTGCCGATCGTGATCGACCGCCATATCCAGCTTGTCGAACGGCTTGGCCTTGACGGCGTGCACCTGACCGATGGCGCGCGCTCGATCCGGGCGGCGCGCAAGGCGCTTGGGGGCGATGCGATCCTCGGCAGCTTTTGCGGGGCCTCGCGCCATGACGGGATGAACGCGGGCGAAGCGGGCGCGGATTACATCAGTTTCGGCCCCATTGGCGACAGCGCGCTTGGCGACGGCACCCGCGCCGAGGCCGAGCTTTTCGGGTGGTGGTCGCAGATGATCGAATTGCCCGTGGTCGCCGAAGGCGCGCTGGACGCGGATCTTGTCGCGGCGCTGGCTCCGGTCACGGATTTCTTCGCGATCGGGCCCGAGATCTGGGCCGATGACGATCCGCTGGCCGCCCTGCGCCGCCTGACCGCGCCGCTTGGCTAGGGCAGCGCGCGCCCGTTTTCCAACCCGTGGCGCACCGCCTCTTCGGCGGCTTTGGCGAGTGCTTTGCGGTTGCCAGCCGCCGTCACCGGGATCGGGCGATGGTAGATGACCTCAACCGCGCCGCGCCCCGGTGTGGCCAGGATCTGCAAAAGGCTCGGCCCGAAATCCATGTCGCCCCACCAGCCATAATGGCGCGCATCGACGCCCTCGGGCGCGCGGTAGCGCAGGCTGACCGGCTGCACCGCGATTTCGCCCGTCAGGCGCTCTGAGAAAAACGCCGCGAACAACGTGGTCTTGAACGGCAGAACCTGCCGCCCGTCGGTCGACGTGCCTTCGGGAAAGAACAACAAATGATGCCCCGCTATCAGCCGATCTTCGAACACTTGCGTCTGCGCCGCCGCCTCGCGCCGGTAGCGGCGGATGAACACGGTCCCGGTTCCACGCGCGAGCCAGCCCACGCCGGGCCAGCCGCTGACCTCAGATTTGGCCACGAAATAGAGCCGTTTGCTTGCATTCAACACGAATATATCAAGGAAGCTGACGTGGTTGCACACATAGGCCCCGGGCGTGCGCATCGGCTTTCCCACCACCTCCCGGCGCAGCGACAGAAGCCTGCACGCACAGATGCAGACGAATTGCGTGATGTAAGGCGTCACCGGGCGCCTGAAGCCCCAGATCATCCGCTCGGGCAGCCGCAGCAAAAGCAAAAGCGGAAAACAGATCAGAAGGATCGCCATCAACGGCACCCCTCGCCACGCGATGCGAAGCGCCTCGACAACGCCGATCTTGCGTGGCTCGGGCGGGGCCTCCACGCTTTGCCAGGT